>DRHE01000162.1 GCA_011049745.1 Spirochaetales bacterium
TCTTAAGCCTGAAGCGATTGTTGTTTACTTTGACAATTGCCTGTTCAATATCATTGCTTCCAATAGGCATTGTGAGGTCTCCTGATGCTGAAAAATTTTTATTTAATTATAGCACATCTATCACACATCTTTATTTTTTTTGCGGGAATAGTCAAGAAAATGTTTGGAGGGTTTAACCTCCCTGTCCTCTCTTTTCAAGCGGACAAGAAGTATTTTTGGTATATTATCCATAAGTGATTTTGTATTATCAAAATAAGCGATTCTAATATTAAAAGCGTGCTTTACGAGTGCACTCTTTTGTATAGTTGGCCGGTATTCACCAAGATTGGTAATCCTGTCAAGGATTTCCAGGATTGTTTCATTAACCGGATCCATCTGATCCTTGCTCTCGTCCAGATATTTTCCCAGGTTTGAAAGGTCTGAAATCTCTAATTTATATATCCGGTAGCCATCATCCGGTTTGTGAAAGCTATATTCTACAATACCTAAGACGGCAAGCAGGACTTTGGAATATATTTGCCCGGGATGCCAGAAAGCGAGCAGCTTAAAGGCACGGCTGATCAGGTAATTGGTAGGTTTTATTACTGTAAAGAGCAGCCTGGGATCCCGTTTTTCAATAACAGCGTCAACCACCCATTTATTATTGGTTTCCAGTATTCTCAGGAAAAGGAGGTAATTTGACCGGTTAATGCCCACAAAGCTGAGATATTCGGCAAAAGCCGCACTGGATTCAACTTGAATTGGGGTTTGGGTTCCGAAAATCCCGTTTATAATTGTCTGTCTGTTCTGATCCAATACATTGTATGATTCAGGAATTCGAAATTGGTCTTCCATTTACCTCACCGTGAAAGAAATCTATCTATAAACTATATCGGCAGGCATATTATTAAGAGGGAAAAAAAATGTTTGTCTTAAAAAATCATGGTGACCAGAGAAGAAAGGTTTCTCCGGGATATATAATCGCATAAAGGTCCCTGCCGGGATTGAGTTCCGCAAGTTTCTCCAGGTAAAGCTTCCAGGTAAGATTTCCGAGATACTCGAGTTCAGCAAATGGCAAATCCGGGGATCCTCTAATATATTTATGAAGATTCCAGAAACTGGTTTTTTCGGTAACGACCCAATGAATAGCCGAATCAGAACTCGTAAAGTAAAATATACCGTCTGAGCTGAAAGGAATCCCTTCTACAGGTGCGGATTCCTCCTTGCCGGCGGCGCCAGTCTGATCATTTATTTCCAGAGATTGTTTTTGCTCTGCGGCGGGTATAGAACTGACCGGCGGAGTGCTGTCAGCGCCGGACCGGGAGGAAAATACAATCCACAGAGGGATAAGAATAACGCAAACTGCGAGAATTATAACTAAAGGTTTAAATTTTAATTTAGAGTTTAAAAGTGTAGATATTTTTCTCTCCCCGGTTAATTTTCCGGCAGGCAATAGTGCCTTTTTTTTATACAAGCCATTAAGGATTGATAAAAGTTCAGGAGTATTGCGGGAGAAATTGATTTTAAATTGAGGTGAAACAGATATGCCGTTTTCTTGTATTGCACCGGTTTGATCAGCCGGCGGTTGCCGGTACGGTTTGTATTCACCTTCCTTTTTAAATATTAGCCTGTCGGCACTATACTTAAATTGAGAGGTAATTTTTTGTAAAACAGCTTTAATGTGTTTGCCTGAAGATAGAAAAGAGCGATTAAGAAGAGGTTTCGATTCTGATTCCCCGGCAGGTGTTATTGCTTGAGGCGCCACTCTATGTCCTTTTTTTACCGCTCCCTGAGGGCGTTTACCGCCTTCACTGCCGGCGGCAGGTTGCTCTTTTTTTTGTAGCTTTTTTGAAAGCTTTTTCCTGATCTGTTTTATCAATGGTCTTATTCTATTTTGACGGGAATCAGCCGGTAGTATTTTCTTATTACCATCTATCTGAACCTTCTGCTTTGCCGCAGTGGAAACCCGGCTGGTTGTCGCTACCGCAGGAAGTGTTTCTACGTCACGAAAATGTTCATTTTCCAGTGGTTCATCCGCAGTACTTTCCACTTTTTCTATAATTGATTTTATACTTTTTATATATTCAGTTACCCCTTTGGCAAGAGCTGGGGATAGGTCAACATCTATCCTGGAAAGAAGAAAATAGATTATGGCTTTGTTCTCTTTATTTAGATCAACACGGCAAAGAAGCAGGGTCAAATAAAGTATCACTGTTTCAGGATTGTGATATGATATTACAGAATCGATTTTCAGAGCGCTTTTCATGGCCCGGCGAAAGGAAAGAAAAACCCGGTTTGTAATATCATAAGTCAAGTCCGGCGGGAGTGGATATATATCATTAAAAAAAACATGTAATAGAAAGCCTATATCTTCAAAATCCAGGCGATTAATAAGCGTAGAGTAGGTTAAGTCGCTTATCTGAGAGACCGGAGTTCCTGTTTTACTGAGAAGTATTAAAGAAAGAACTTTTTCCTCTTTAGTGGAAGAATCACTTTCCAGTTTTTTTCTGATTTCTGAAAAATGCTTACGGTGAATCCCTTTTGAAAGAATTGGTACGATAGCCGAAATACCGTCTGCAAGCTGTTCACACCATTTATGCAGTCGAACGAGTGTGTACAGGTTTTCAATTTTTATTGAAAGGTCATTCGTTGCCAACATGAACCTCTTCATCGTAATAGTGCAACAGTTGCCGCAATACTTCTATTCCATTTTATGTTTTTTTTCATTTCGATTCCAGTAATACACCCTGTTTTTCGACAATTGTCTAAATTAACCAGGCCTGATATATTTGTCGGATGAAAATTGGAATATACGGACTCGGCAGGTTCGGCAGCTTTTACACAGCTCTTTTACGAGACCACTTTGAAATCAAGGTTTATTCACGCAATCCAAAAAGGGAAACACCTGCCGGTGTTCAACGGGTCAGCGAAGATGAGCTGCTGTTACAACCTGTGATAATTCTCTGTGTGGCAATTTCCGCCATGAAAGAGGTGCTGCAGAGGATTGGACCCCGGCTTGCACCGGGAAACCTGGTAATGGACACCTGTTCGGTAAAAGCTCTTCCGGTTGAATGGATGGAGCAAGCTCTGCCCGAATCGGTACAGATCCTGGGTACCCACCCAATGTTCGGTCCGGATTCAGCTTTGGGAGGAGTGAAGGATTTACCCATTATCCTCTGTCCTGCGCGCATTGAGAAGCAGAGCCTTGATATCTGGAGTTCTTTTTTTACCGGGCTTGGTTTGAAGGTAATGGTTATGGACGCCCATAATCACGACAGGGAGGCGGCAACTACTCAGGGTATTACTCATTATTTGGGACGGGTTTTAGCGGAGCTTAAGCTGGCGGACTCCGAGATAGCAACACTTGGCTACCGGAAGCTGCTGGATATCATAGAGCAGACCTGTAACGATTCCTGGCAGCTCTTCTTCGATCTGCAGCTCTATAATCCCTATACTAAAGAGGTCCGTACCAGTCTAAGCAGATCATTAAAATATATTGACAATAAACTTGATACAGCAGTGAGGAGATAAGCATGGAAGCCATAGTCTGTAAGTTCGGCGGCAGTTCAGTTGCTGATGAGAACCGCATCTGCCGGATAGAGTCAATTATCCGGGCCGATAAGAGAAGGCGCTATATTATTGTATCCGCACCGGGGAAAAGGAAGGCTGATGACCAAAAGATAACTGATCTGCTCTACCTGTGCCACGATCTGGCTGACCAGGGGCTGGATATTGAGGAGCCTTTTCATATTATCCGCAGTCGTTTTCTGGATATTGCCCGGGGATTGAAGGTGGGGCTGGATATTGAAA
>DRHE01000163.1 GCA_011049745.1 Spirochaetales bacterium
ATGTTGATATCTTTCTTCCCAGCATTGAAGAGGCTTTTTTTACGCTATATCCGGAGGAGTACATGAAGCTGAAGAACAGAGAGAAAAAAGGGGGATTTGCCGAGCAAATACAACCGGCGCAATACCGGAGCATAGCTTTAGAGTTCCTGTGTATGGGATGCGGAATGGTTGCTCTCAAAGCCGGGCATCTGGGTTGGTATTTCATGAGTTCAGATACAGTACCTTCTCTTGAGAGGCTTAAGCTCTCAGACATGAGTTCATGGGCTTCACGTGAGCTATGGTGTCCGGCCTATCTGGTGAAAAATATTGCCGGCGCTACCGGCTCAGGCGACTCCTCTATAGCTGGTTTCCTGGCAGCTTTAATTAAAGGCAAAAGCCCGGAGGAGTGCCTGCACCTGGCTAACTGCGCCGGTTATCACAATCTTTCGGGATTGGATGCTCTATCCGGGCTTAAGAACTGGGAGCAAGTAGAAAAAGATTCTTCTACCCTGAAGCTTTGCCGGCTTTCATTCCTGGAACAAACGGAATGGCAGTACCATACGACTAAGAGAATCTGGGAACGTACAGCTCAGAAGTAACGGGGATAATCGGTGTTCAGGAGGAAGAGCGGCTCTTCATCCTCTTCAATTTTGGGAAATCGTCCCTGGGGTTCGAAAAAGCGGTTGTCATTGCGGTCATCGTTAACAGCGCTTACTTCGCCTACGAGAATTGCTCCCTTCCCCTTTTCGCCATAAAAGCGATGATATACACCCGGCTCCAGGCAGATACTCTGACCCGGGGTAAGAACTACTCTTCCGCCCGGTTCCACTGTTCGCCGAAAGCCGTCTACACTCAGGATTACCGGATTCTGTGAAAATCTTTCGTTTGCTGTGGAACCGTAAATCTCAATAACCAGGTTTCCGCCGCCGCGGTTGATGATATCCTCCATTTTCTGCCAGTGGAAGTGATAGGGTGTTTGCTGATTCTCCTGTACAATCATGACTTTCTCTGCATAGGGCTTAGAGTCAGTCTGTAGATTACCGTTGCGAATGGTGAACAGGATAAGGCCCTTAGCATTAAAGTCATTTCCACCGAAATCAGTAATGTCCCAACCAAGCATATTTTGGATTATTTCCTGGGCGTGTTCCGCCTTACCCCGCCACTCCGCCGGAGCCCAGAATGCCCAGGGCGGTAGGTGAAAGCGCATCTGCTCCATAAAGGACATGCTTGAGTCAATCAATTTATTGATCTGACTTCTCTTCATGAAATACTACTGTTTCTTACTTTTCTGTTCATGTGAGATGAAGATAGTTCGACTGTATGGGGTTGTCAAGATATTCTATTTAGAGAAGCACTGGCAAAGTGCCAGGAGAAAGCTACGGTTGTCAGCTCTTATATATTCCATGCTGCCGCCCATTCTGTGGAAAGTTTTGCAGTATCGTAGATAATATGCCGGGTTATCTTTCGGAGGCTCTCCATTCTTTGCCCAGTCCCAATTCGATTTTGCAATATCAACGACATATATTTTATAATTATCAATATGCTGCCCTTTTTGAATTGCAATATTCTGAGCCATTGATAGGGATTTCTCAAAGATCATTGGCGACATAACTGCAGAACCAACAGAAATATATACTCCATTTTCCAGTTTAGTAACACTTTCGGCAAAGGCAAGAAAGTCCTTTTCGGCGGTACGCCCAACTGCCGCTCCGCAGTTCATCGGGTGGTTGTAAATAATATCATGACCGAACATGGGGTGGCTTGTGAAAGGGATATTGAGTTTATAAGCAGATGCTTGAACACTGTATTTTTTGTATGGATGAATAATCTTCATGAAACCGGACTGCAAATTAAAATGATTTATTATGGAGAGCAGATCAGCCGCAGCTGCACATCTATCAGGCTTACTTTCTATTTGTTCCCTTATGAGCTCTAAAATATCTGTCTTTTCAGGAATGTTCAATCCGTTGTTTACAATCAGTTTGCCGATTGATTTGCCGTACCCCAATCCTTCATAAGCCCCAATATTTATTGCCAGATTTAAAAAGAAACCAGTTTCATGCCAGATGCCGAACTCGCCATTTTTTACATTTTTCTGTACTTCTTCACTGCTCTTCCCCTGGTAAGCGAATTCCCAATCATGGATAACTCCTGCCCCGTTAGTGGCTAGATGAGTTACCCATCTCTCTTTCATCAATTTTATCAAAACAGGCGCCATTCCGTTTTTTATTGTATGGGCGCCGAAAACCAGTATCACAGCTGCCTTTTGATTCTTTGCCCTCCTTATATTCTCAGACGCTTCGTGTACAGCTTCCCAGGCCTTTGTGGATAAATATTCAGGTTCAGCGGTTGTTGAAATATGTTCGCGTTCTATTGATATTTTATTCTTTCTTTCCTTGAGCTTTTTTATGTTCAGCTTGTTTCTATCGAACATAGTATAAATGGTAGTCAAAAAAGTATTTTTAGAAGCTGGTTCATCTGTGAAAAATCAGGAATAATAATATCAGCGCCGGCTAATATTAGTCTTTTCCTTTTAACTTCATTTAGGCCATATCTTTTCTCTTCATTACTGGCCACTCCTATTGACAGGCTCCCGGCTTTGCACGCTTCCTTTATTTCAACAGGCCCATCGCCAAAGGTTACAATCTGACGGGTGTTATCCACGCCAATGTTCTTTAGTATTCGCTCAAGAACAATTCTTTTTGGTTCTTTTGAGACATCTCCGACAGAGCCGTAAATACCTCCTTTAAAAAGATATGCATAGCCTAATATTTTCGCTTCCCGTTCAACATCTTTCTGGTCCGTACCGCTTGCCAGATAGAGTAGAATACCCCGGTTGTATAATTCTTCAAGAAATGATACTGCATTTTTAATTGTGAAGTCCTCAATGCTCAGTTCCGGACTATTTAACTTCTTTAGTCTGCCGCTAACCATAGACAACAGATCTTTATTGAAAATACCTTTATATTCGAATTCATTAAGTATTTCGTTTTTGGCAATTAAGCCAAAATCATTAATCATATCGATCAACCCTTTCATCTGCACAAGTGTCTGCACTCCAGTGGTTTTATCGATATATTCACGAACATTGCATATTACCTGATTGAATACATTCTCGTCGATATTATCATAGTTTTGACCGGTAATCGCCCTGACCATCATAGGCTCCATGATTTTTTCCCATCCCTCTCTGAGGGTAGAGATAGTTCCGTCATGGTCAAATATGGCATGCTTTATATTTCTTTCTTGCGGAAGTGAAGTAGCAATTTCAATTTCGGTATTTTCAAAGTAACGTGA
>DRHE01000164.1 GCA_011049745.1 Spirochaetales bacterium
AATTGACACGACCACCTATAAAGACCCGGTCGTTGCCTTTATTTTTGATGTAAAGGGGCTGATGGCGGATATCTCATTAAAGGGGTCGAAGTTTACGAGGATGCATAAAGGGAAAAAGTAATGAAAAAATGAACATCGAACGTCGAACGTCCAACATCGAATGTTGAATGGAAAAGATGAAGAAACAGAAATAGATGTTGAATATTCGGTAATGGAAGTTTGTTTTTCATTCGATGTTGGACGTTGGACGTTCGATGTTTATCTTTTAAAACAATATTATTCTTTTTATGCTGTACAAATAATGAACATTCTATATTCATTATATGCACAGCTCGTGAAATCCGTATTTCAGTCCCCATTCCTTCTGTCCCGGAAAGTTTAATAATACCAATAAGTTATAAGCGACCCCCAGACTGGCATCTTCCTTGCTCATATAATCTACAGTTTTAGTAAAATAATGAGTCAGGAGGGTGAATGTTGATATTCAATACAAAGTTGTTAACGGTGACAGCGGCAGTACTGATTTTTCTGATGCTTTTAGTAAAATCGGATTTAAGCAGCGCAGGGGCCGATGCTTATAGACCGGAAAAAATGTTTACGAATGCAGACAGTGTAATAAAGTTAGGATATGTTAAGGAGGAGAAATGAATACTGCTCTTAAAGATGGGAAAAGCAGATTATCGAAATCCTTTACATGGCTTAATGCAACGCAGTTCCTGGGAGCGCTTAATGACAATATTTTCAAGTTATTGATAATATTTTTTCTGATAGGTGCAAGAGGGGGAAATGACGCAGGTATCATATCTGCTGTGGCTGGAGCGGTCTTTGTAATTCCCTTTCTGCTTTTCTCGGCTGCATCGGGTATTATCGCCGACCGGATAAGCAAGCAGCGCATTATTGTTATCGTCAAGGCCGTTGAAGTTGCTGTAATGTTTCTGGGGACAGCCGCATTTTTTGCGGGCAGTGAGCTGGGGCTCTATTTAATATTATTTTTGATGGCTGCGCAGAGCGCCCTGTTCGGGCCTTCCAAATATGGGATAGTGCCGGAGCTTGTCAGGACAGACCAGCTCTCAAGGGCAAACAGTTATCTTGAGTCATTCACATATCTTGCGGTAATTCTTGGATCAGCCCTTGCCCCCATGCTGTCTCAGGCAATGTCATTGAATTATGAAAGGGCGGCCGTATTATGTGTAGGGATCGCTGCCGTTGGACTGTTAACGAGCTTTAAGATTGAGGCAACAGCTCCAGCCGGCTCAACAAAGAAAGTGACCCCTTTTTTCATCAGGGACATTTGGGAAACTCTAAAGAGCATCAGGCAGGACAGGTATCTGTTCATGACGGTCCTCGGCTCTGCCTATTTTATGTTTATAGGGGCCTTTATCCAGATCAATCTTATCCCCTACGGAATGGAGACCCTCAAGCTTACACAGGAGCAGAGCGGATATCTCTTTTTTGCAGCGGCCCTTGGCATTGGTACAGGTTCTTTTCTGTCCGGCAGGCTGTCCGGCAGGAATATAGAGTTCGGGGTAGTCCCGCTGGGTGCACTCGGGCTTTCTTTGTCCGCTATTGCACTCTCTTTTGTTCCTCCGAAACTTTCTACAGTAATTATTGAAGTCCTGATCATGGGTGTCAGCGCCGGTCTGTATATTGTTCCTCTTTATTCATTCATCCAGTTCCGCAGTCCGGCTGCACAGCGCGGAGAAATACTCGCTGCATCCGGCTTCCTGGGCTGGTCCGGCGTCCTCCTTGCATCCGGCCTTGTATATCTGTTAAGCGGCCCGATGGGTATCCCGGCAGCCGGGGGGTTTCTGATAATCGGCTTAATTACAATGGTACTGACATTGATAACAATGAAAGTCCTCCCTGATTTTTTTGCCCGGTTTATAGTGATTATGATAACGAAGCTATGCTACCGCATCAGGGTAATTGGAGCAGAGAACATACCGATGGAAGGCCCGGCGCTGCTTGTTCCGAACCATGTTTCCTGGGCTGACCCGGTGCTTTTAACGGCAACCACGCAGAGGCGCATCCGCTTTGTCATGCAGCGCGAATTTTATAATACATGGTATCTGAAGCCGGTATTTGATTTGGCGGGAGTGATCCCCATATCGCCGGATGATCCTCCAAAGATGATAGCCTCTTCCATTAAGCAGGCCCGCGCAGCACTCGATGACGGATACATGGTCTGCATTTTTGCGGAAGGGTCTATTACCCGCAGCGGTTTTATGCACAGCTTCAAAGAGGGGATGGAGAAAATACTCAAAAGAAGGGACTGCCCGGTTATCCCTGTCTACCTTGGCGGTGTATGGGGGAGCATCTTCAGCTATGCCCACGGGAAACTGCTGTCACGGATGCCGGTCAAATTCCCTTATCCTGTTACCGTTTTATTCGGGCAGTCACTGCCGTCAACATGCAGTGCTGAGCAGGTGAGGCAGGCGGTAACAGAGCTTTCATCTGAATATGTTAACTCTAAAAAGCAGTACCGGAAATCACTCGGGGAAGCATTAGTGAAATCAGCGCGCAGGCACTGGAAAAGGCATGCGGTTTCAGACACTACCGGCATAAATCTTTCATACGGAAAAATGATGACCGCGGTAATTGCCCTGGCTGCGGAGATAAAGAGAGAGGCCGGGGGCCAGGAAAAAGTGGGTGTTTTACTACCGACAACGGTTGGAGGGGCCCTGGTAAATATGTCGCTTGCAATCCTCGGCAAGGTCCCGGTAAACCTCAACTACACAGCATCACCCGAATCCATCCAATCGGCGATTGATCAATGCAGTATAAGGACAACTATTACTTCAAAAGCATTCCTGGAAA
>DRHE01000165.1 GCA_011049745.1 Spirochaetales bacterium
GAAACCTGGAGCAAAAAGCTTGTGGGAAACTCATACCGCCCTTCCTATGAGTCCTTTTTGGTTGCGGCCTTAGGCTGCGATATGTATATGGGCATCCATCAATCCCGGTGAGAGATAGTAACCGCCTGCATCAATTACCCGGGTTTCATCGTCGATTGTATGGCCGGCATCCCCTACCAGAGCAATCCGCTCTCCCCTTATGGCAATATCAGCGCGCCTGATCTTGCCCGTATAAACATCGATCAGATTACCGTTTTTAATTACCTTATCCGCCTTGATTTGTCCCATGGCAACCGCTGCCAGCTCTTTTCTGGTCACCAGTGTCTTTAGAATATTTTTCACTTTTTCCTCCTCGATCTATTAAACTTAAGCTTATTAAAGGGCAGAACCTGCATGGGCTGCTTTACAGCATGATCCACTATATTTGGGGTACGGAAGCCCTAACTGCGGCCATCAGGTTGCGCTTCCTCCTGCAAATGGAGCGCCTTAAAGAGAAAAGGAGCGCCAAAGCTGATCCAGAAACCAAGAATCCCATAGCGCAGAAAACGGAAAAGTACGTAGAAAGGTGACCCCTCACCGGGAAAGATCAGCTTAAATAAAATGTACAGGATAAAAAGCAAAATCAGCCCCAGTGGCAGCCGCAGGAGCTTCTGTCTGATAACGGCTGCTGCCGGGTTAAAAGAATAAATACTCCGGCACCAGATCAAACCCAGGGTGAATCCCCAGAAAGCTGCGATCAGTGAGGTGATCACCCTGTTATACTGAAATACCATTACTGCAGCGGTTATCAGGTTGATACCTATAACCAGGGGCAGGGGCTTAAGCTTTATCCTGGAAATAAGCCGGCGCAGCAGCAAAACAGCAGTCAGGGTGAGCGCGCCCAGCAGCCAGCCCGCGAAAACATCCGTTGGGAAATGGACACCCAGATAAATCCGTGATAAACCGATTAAGAGGATCAGAAGAACGGCCATAAGCAGGAACCAGCTCCTCTTAACTATCAGTGCAAGTCCGCCCCAGATTACCATGGCCATTTGCGCATGACCGCTGGGCAGTCCATAGCCCCCCTCCTCTATCAGGTTAAGCCCTGCTTTGAGCTCAACGGGACGGGGCTGGGCAAAGAGCTCCTTTAAGCTTTGATTAAGGTAAGCGGAAAAGAGAAATATCAGTCCCAGTTTATAACCGAGCTTGACATCCAAAGACCAGAAGAATATGGGGAAAAAGATAAGGTAAAACTCTTCGTTGCCCAGCAGGGTAATAGTCTTGAAAAAAATATCAAGGAGCGGGAAACGGATGGACTGGATCTGTTCGATTATATGGATGCCCCAGGAGAGGACTCCGGTCACGCTCAATCCTCCAGCCGCGGTATAAACTCCGGAAACTCATACTCGATCCGGCCGTTGTCATTAACATGCATCACTGCATAGCCTTTCTGTGCCATGCCTTCCAGTATCTTCTCAGCCTTTTCTATGGTCAGATCGGTTTTCAGGGCCACCAGTGTGGGGGTTATCAGTCCCTTTTCTGCTTTAGCAGTCTGCAGAACCTGCTTTTCGCCAAGAGCCTCATCATCGCGGGGAGTAATCTTAGCTCTTTGCTGGTATACCAGCGAACGGCGAATGCCCTCTAAAAGGGGAAGAACACCGGCAAAAAACATGGGAAAAATAAAGGCCCAGATACCGGTTACACTCCAGGCCAGGCCAAAGGCAAGAGTAAAAACCAGCCCCGTAGTTATCGAAGCTCCCGCACTTTTCCGATGTTGCTCTTTTCGCCTGTTACTCATAGGAAACATATTAGCCGCAGAAGCGGCTAAAGTCAATTGTCGGGCTTTATACTTTATGCTTTATTGGCACCGGGCGCCCGCCGCCGGGCTCCGGCTTCTGCTCCCGGGCATGGTGCGAGGTGCCGCAATCGGAGAAACAGAGTTAGTTTTTATTCCATCAATCTTTATAAATCTCGGTACCGCCTTTTCCATAAAGAACATCTTTGGCCTTGCTAAGTTTGCTGATGAACGCCTTCTTGCCACTGCCGCCTTCCAGAAAACGGATGCAGGCTTTAACTTTAGTCAACATGCTCCCCGGCAGGAAATGACCTTCTTCGAGATATTCACGCGCCTCGCTTAAGGACATCCGATCAATTGATTTTTCATTCGGTTTATGGAAATTCAGCTTTACCTTGTCTATATCAGTGAAAATATAAAACTCATTGGCCTCTATGGCTTCCGCCATCCTTTCACCTGCCAAATCCTTATCAACAACGGCGAATACTCCTTTCAGACCCTCCTTCTCCAAGATAACCGGAACACCACCACCACCGGAAGCAATAACCAGGTAGCCCAGGTCAATCAATTTAAAAAATATATAGGAGGAGTTTTGAAAGCCGGATTCGAAGGTGTAATATTTGATATTGACGGTGTGCTTGAATTTCAGGGCAAAGTATATCCGGGGGCAATTGAGCTTCTGGATTTTTTACGCATTCGTGGTATTACCCTCAGAATACTGTCCAACAGCACCCTAAAAAGCAGGAGGTCCTGTACCGCGAAATTGCGGGCAAAGGGATTCAACATCTACGAAAGCGAAGTAGTAACTGCTTCATTTGCAACGGCCCGTTATCTCAAAACCCTGAGACCGAAATCGTGCTGGGTGATGCTTAAAAGAGAAGGACTGGAAGAGTTCAAAGACTTCCGCCATGACCCTGAAAATCCGGAATATATAGTAATGGGTGACTATCGTGAGGATTTCAACTTTCAGAATATGAATAAAGCCCTTGAGCTGCTTCTCAAAGGAGCGAAACTGATAGTTATGATAAGTGAACTTGTTGACAACAGCATGGGAGGGGTGGAACTAACCGTAGGGGCATACGGCAAAATGCTCGAAGATGCTACCGGCATAAAAGCTACCTTTATCGGCAAGCCCAACAAGTACATCTTTAAAGAGGCCCTTAAAACCATGGACATTAAAAGAAGTAAAATCCTTATGGTAGGGGATAAGATATATACCGATGTAATAGGAGCTCGAAACGTGGGAATACAAGCTGCCCTCGTTAGAACGGGTGAATTCAGAGACAGAGACCTGGACTGTGATATTGAGCCCGACTATATATTTAGCTCAATCAGCGAGATCAAACAGTTGTTCAGTTAACTCCCTAATGTGGCTACCATAACAGCCTTTATAGTGTGTACTCTATTTTCTGCTTCGTCAAACACGATGGATGCTTCAGATTCAAAGACTTCATCAGTCACCTCCATGGACTCTATGTGGAACTTCTGGTATATTTCCTCGCCCATGGTCGTCTCCCGATTGTGAAAGGCCGGGAGGCAGTGCATGTATTTCACCCCCGGATTGCCTGTCATTTCCATCGCTTCCCTGTTTACCTGATAGGGCTTCAAAAGCTCGATCCTCTGCTTCCACACCTCCTCAGGCTCTCCCATCGAAACCCAGACATCCGAGTAGAGGAAGTCACAACCAATAAGGCCGCTTTTCAGGTCCTCGGTTACCAATATTTTTGCCCCGGTCTGCCCGGCTATCTCTTCTGCCGTTTTTACCAGCTCTTTGTTCGGTTGAACGCTTGCAGGCGCCACGGAACGAAAATCCATTCCCATCTTTGCAGCACCTACCAGCAGCGAATTGCCCATGTTATTCCTTGCATCTCCCAGGTAGGCAAACTTAACCCGGTTCAAAGGCTTGTCTGAATGCTCCATCATGGTCATGAAATCAGCAAGAACCTGGGTTGGATGAAACTCGATGGTCAGGCCGTTCCAAACGGGAACGCCTGCATATTTGCCCAGGGTTTCCACGATTTGCTGTCCGAAACCGCGGTATTCGATGCCGTCATACATCCTGCCAAGGACTCTTGCCGTATCTTTCATTGATTCCTTCTTACCTATCTGCGATCCGGTCGGACCCAGGTAGGTAACCTGAGCGCCCTGATCATAGGCCGCTGTTTCGAAGGCACACCTTGTCCTTGTTGATGCCTTTTCAAAGATCAAAGCGATATTTTTACCTGTCAAGCCGGGTTGTTCGGTTCCCATGTATTTCGCCTTCTTCAAATCAATGGACAAATCCAACAGGAATTTTATCTCTGCAGGTTTAAAATCAAGCAATTTCAAAAAATTTCTGTTTCTAAGATTATAAGCCATATTCTCCTCCTAATAGAAATATGTTTATATACACAATTAATACAGTACTTTCCTGGAGCCACAGAGTCGTGAAAAGAGATGGGAGTATAAATGAATTTTAAAATCATGTAAATCCCTTTAAACTAAATTAAATAAATATTTTGATATAGTATTGCTCTGTCAGTCTTACGGGGTAATAAATAGCGAGCACAGAAAAATCCCTTGATGTTATTCCTTAAATATTATATACGCTGATAATAGGGTTGCAAGAACCTTGCTTGAATGAATTGGATGATAACAAGAAGAGCATAAGGTTTGTTGCACGGAGAGCCGAAACGGGGAATATGGACATTAAAGCGCAGTACCGAAAAAATAAAAGCAATAGTAGGGAACAAGACCTCTTTACGATCAGGAAAGCCTGCATCTCAGATGTAGAAGATATTCTTGTGCTGATAAATGGGTTCGCAGAGTTAAATTTAATGCTTTCCAGAGGTCCGCAATACCTATACGAAAATATAAAGGATTTTGTGGTAGCTGTTGCCGAGACTGGGGAAGATAATAAATCGGCAAAAAAGAAAGGCACAATAGTAGCTTGCGGCAGCATGCATGTGCTCTGGAAGGATGTTGCTGAGATCAGATCGCTTACGACTCACCCTGATTTCCAGATGCATGGTCTGGGAAAGAGAATTATTGAGCGCCTGATCGAAGATGCCAGGTATATAGGAGTAAAGAAGGTATTCGCCTTAACACTGGCGGCGGACTTTTTTAAGAAGCTTGGATTCATACTGAAGAAAAAAGAGGATCTTCCTTACAAGATCTGGGGCGAATGCAGACACTGTCCGAAGTACTTCAACTGCGACGAAGTTGGAGTGATCCTGGAGTTATAAGAATCACTGGTTGATATTTTTGCCCGAAAAATATCTGCATTATTAGCATAGTATAATATGGAACGGTTTCCTGGGGGAAATAAAAATATAGTATGGAAGAGCTGATTAAAAACAAGTTATTGGCTCTACGCAGGGAGATACACTGAAAAAATGGGAACAGCATTTTGTGGATCATGGCACAATAGGTCTCTTACCGAAGCTGTCTTATGTGGATGTCGATCCAAGGCTTGAAAAGCTAACCGTATTGATTAAATCTTGCCGTTCCCATGAGAGTGCA
>DRHE01000166.1 GCA_011049745.1 Spirochaetales bacterium
AACGTGGTCGCAAAGCGCCACAGAAAAATTAACGTTCATCTACTGCCCTTTTCCCTTTCCTTCCCTGGATTGGGGGTTAAGGACAGTATAAAGTCACCTACTGTTTTTTACAAAGTATAATTTTTCAAGGATCCTATTGCTCTTTGACTTTAATCATAATAACCTATCATTCACTTGAGTATTATTCTGTAAGACAGGCGGCCGCTAACCTGCTGTGTGCTATTTACTGCTTTAAACTTCAACTTCCGCACCGCTTTCAGCACTGCAGAATCCACATCACTATACCCTGATGTCTCTTCCAGTTGTACAGCAGAGAGTATGCCCTGGGGGGTTAACACAAAGGCAACCACCACCTTGAACTGCAGCCCCTGTTTCGAGACCCACTGGGGGATCGTGGGCAGTACCATGCTCTCCACTTCACGCCCGTCAGCCGGATCATCCCACTCAATCACAAAACCACTCTCATCCGGATCAGCCGGCTGCCGTGCTGATTCTCCATCAACGGGCCGGCTTTCACCAGCTGGTATCTCTGCTGTAGGCTCTGAAGAATTACTGTCATCAACCTGCCGTTCGGCCAGGGCGCGGTCAAGCTTATCCAGCTCCACCAGAGGCGAATATTCATCAGCAGGCAGCGGCTTTATGGCCGGCGAGGGAGGCGGTGGGGATGGTACCACTTCTTCAGTCTCTTCAGGAGGCCGGGGAAGCGAAGGCACGGTTTCTACCGGAGCAGTAATTTCGGGAATCACCTCGCCCGGAGGCTTCACTGGCGACCACTCAGGCAGGGGCCTATCATACAGGGAACTATCAACACTTCTCTCAGGCTCAACAATCCCAGGCCTTATTTCCGCTACAGCAGGCTGCTCACGGGATTGTGCCGGACTCTGTACAGGCACCCTTTCTCTCTGCTTCTCCTCCGCCGGCTTGCTCCGAATAGTGGGAACCACCTCACTTTCAATCTGCACAAAGAGGGGGCCGGAATAATCCCGAATCCTGCTCTCCTCGAACCTGACAACTAACTGCAATACCAGGAATAGAAGGAGGTGAATTGAGAGAGCAATCAAAAAACTTACGGCTATACGCTCCCGCTCCCGGTAGGTCATAGGCCTAACCCCTTATCTCCCGGGTGCGGAGATTGATGGCTCTAAAACCATTCCGGCGCAGCAGGTCCAGGACTTCAATCAGCAGGCTGTAGGATATTCCCCTGTCGCCTTCCAGAACCACTGTTTTGATGTCGCTGCGCTCTTCCTCGGTAATTGCTGAAAGTCTTTCATCCAGCTCCCGGATTTCGAATTTCTCCTTATTGAAATATACCTCTTCGCGGGAGACTACAGTCACCACTATTTTACTCATCACTACCGGTTCCGAGGTAGTGGAGGATGGGAAGATAAGGCTGATTCCCGGGGTGAGAATGAAGGTGCTGGAAACCATAAAAAAGATTACCAATTGAAAGACCACATCTATCATGGGAACGAGATTTATATTTACCTGCGGCTTCAACCTTCTCCGGAACTGCATTTAATCCGCCCCTTTCAGCAGCAGCACCATATCATTTACCCGGTTCTCCAAACGGATAATCATATGACTCACCTTGTTTACCAGGTAGTTGTAGAAAGATATCACCGGCAGCGCCACAATAATCCCCGCAGCAGTAGTAAGCAGTGCTTCAGAAATGCCCTTGGCCAGTAAACCGGGGTCGCCGATCGAACCGAAACTGCCCAGCACGCCGAAGGCGCGGATATTTCCGGTAACCGTGCCCAGAAGACCAAGCAGGGGCGTAATATGGGCAATAGTTCCCAGGGCTGAGAGATAACGCTCCAGTTTAGGTATTTCCAGGTTAGCCGCATCAAGGATCGCTTCCCTGATTTCCCGTTTGGGAAATTGGCGATATTCAATCCCCACCCGCATCAGATTGGTTATGGGCGCCGGACTGCTCTCACAAATAGAGAGTGCCTCATCATGATATCCCTTCTGTAGGGTGGTTTTTAAACGGCTGATCAGGGTTTCTTCATCTACCCTGATACGGCGAAAATAGATTAAACGCTCAATTATAATAACTGCGGCGATCAGGGAAAGCAAAATGATGAATCCCATAATTATGCCGCCCTTCTGTAATAACTCCAGCATTGTCCGCTCCTTAAAGTGAAATCTGCACCTTGACGATCCCGTAGAAACCGGGTTCCTGGTAGGGATACCAGATGGCGCGGGGATCGTTTTGAAAGAGTGCCAGTATATCTTCGATTTCCAAAATCAATTTGATAGTACCGGCTAGCTTATAGAAACCGCTTATTCCCATTACCGGCAGTTGAGAGCCCGGCCAGTCCTGCTGCAGCAGGTAGCCATTACCACCCCATTTGCCCAGCCTTTCCTTGACTTCAGCTTCCAGCCGGATCTTATATTGGGGAGTGAAACCCGGATGGTCAAGCCACTCCATTTCCCAGCTGGCGCTTAACCCCAGCACACTTCTGTCTCTTATACACATCT
>DRHE01000167.1 GCA_011049745.1 Spirochaetales bacterium
AAAAAACCTGTCAGCGGCTTTGAGGTGGATCAAAGGGTACGTTCTTTGATAGCGGAAAGGGGCTATGGGGAGTTTCTGCTGCACCGAACCGGCCATGCCATCGATGCTGAAGTCCATGGCTACGGTGTTAATATTGATTCCGTTGAATTTCCGGATGCCAGGCTGATCCTGGAGGGTTCCTGTTTTTCAATTGAACCAGGAATCTATATGGTGGATTTTGGTTTGCGAACCGAGATAAATGTCTATATAAAGAACAGCAAAGCAGTGATATCAGGGGGTACTCCCCAGCAGAAACTGCTCATACTCTAATCAACATAGCAGCAAATGTAAATGGATGTAAAGCCGGGGTTTTCTGCCCTTTAAAAAAACCGGAATATGGCTTATATATGGTATGAAAATTGCTACTTCCTTGTTAAAAGTCAAGGAGGAAGCTGTGGCAGAGATTTGCTTAGAAGTTTTAGATTCAAGCTCGCTCAAGTCGCGGGTGTTGAGATTTCAGAAAACCGGTGAAGGTTTAAAAACCATTATGAGTGATCTTTCCAGTGAGATCTACAGGTATCCAAGGAGTAAGCCCGGCTGCCGGGAGGATGATTGCGGGGATTTTTTTCTTTTCTTCTATCCCCGAATATCAAGGATGCTGGAAAGATTTGAGGATCAGGGTAAGCCCTTTGAATGTTACCTTAATTCAGTGCTGCGCTGGCAGTATAATAGTTTTCTGCGCAGGAAAAATCAGATTGAAAGAGAGTGGCGGCTAGCTTCTTATCCGGGGTTGTGGCCGCAACTCCAGTCAGTTGAATTGCCTGCAGGGGAAGAGAGCCTCTATAAGTATATTAAAATTGCAGAATCCCTGGGCCTGGAGAGCAGCGGTAAAATCAGGAGGAAGGCGGATAAGAAACGCTTTCTGATTTTACTGTTGAAGCACTCAAAGGAGATTGGCTGCAGTGAGATTAAGCTTGGAGCAGCATTGACCGGTACGGTAGAGCATAAACTGCGGCTGGCTGTACAGGAACTGAATAAGAGGATCGCCCACAAAGATGAGCGCTTGCGCATCTTAAGAGAAAGGCGGAATCGCGCCTTCTACAAAGCCAGGCTGCTTGAAGAAGAAATGGACAGGGTTGTGGATAGTGGGGAGTGGCTGGTGTTCCATAATCGTTTACAGAGGTTAAATAAAAGTATGCGCAGGGCACAGGACAAGATATCCCGTATTCCTCTCTATCCCAGCAACAGGGATATAGCTGAGGTCTGGGGAATACCCAAGGGATCGGTGGATACACTGCTTTTCACTCTAAAAGCAAGGCTTATACCGGTGGGTTGCCGGAAGGAGAAAGAATATGCTTAATTCCCGGGAACTGGTACTGGCTTCAAATAATCCGCACAAGGCATTGGAGTTTTCCCGGTTATTTCCCGGTTTCCGTATTCTGCTTCCTGCTGAGGCGGGAATCGACTTTTATTATGAAGAAAGCGGCCATAGCTTTCTGGAGAACTCAATGGGAAAAGCGCGCCACCTTTTCAACCAGATACATAGGCCGGTTATTGCCGATGATTCCGGCTTATGTGTATCTGCCCTGAATGGTGAACCGGGGCTCCATTCGGCGCGGTACGGCGCAATCGACGGCCGGAAACAATTAACACCGGAGCAGCGAATAGATTATCTTCTAGCCAGGATGGCTCGACACGATAACCGGGAGAGTTATTTTGTTTGCTGCCTGGTACTGATGGTGGCGGCGGAGCGATTTTTTGTATCACAGGAAACAGTACATGGTGAGTTAACCTTAAGCCCGCGCGGTGAAGGCGGCTTCGGTTATGATCCTATATTCAATTTGCCGGACCAGGGCAAAACCATGGCCGAGATGGAGGATCGTGAAAAGGATCTGATTTCCCACCGGGGCAGAGCGGCAAAGAAACTGTTAAAGCTTATTTCCCGGGATTAATAATTTCAATCTCCACTTCACCCCTGGCATAACTCTGGCAGGCAAGCCTTATATTTTCTCCTGCACCCAGTGATCTTAACAGCTCAATTTCCGCCTTACCCCTGGGATTCATCTTATCTGCGCCCGCAGCTATGTGCAGCAGGCAGCGGCCGCATTTTGCTCTGCCGCCGCAGTATGTTTCTATGGGTATATCGTTTCTCTGCAGGATATTCAGAATAGAAGTAACCGGATTGCTCTCTATTCTTTTTCCGCTTTCTTTAATAATGATCATCAATTTTCAAGGGTAGTGGTCTAAACATTAGCACTTTTTTCTAAAATATTCTTACACATTTAAGCCCACTAGCTTTTCCATAGAACCGTACAGCTTCTGGAGCCTGGCAAGTTCCTCTGAATCGTAGAGGGCGCAACTACCCCGGCCGAAGGATTTCGCCACCTCCACGCAAAACCTGGCCGCCAGCTCTATATCCACTTCATGAGAGGCGCCTGTACCACAGCCCGCCACGGGAACCTCGGTAGTCACAGCAACGCCCACCACGGGAATCTTAGATACTGTGCATGGCTGCATGATACTGTTGAGATGGGTGATGCCGTTCCCGTAGGGAGTTATATCCTGCATGGTGATCGGCAGCACAGAAGGGAGGGTGCCGCAAACCCGTTCATAGATATCCAATAGATCATTAGAGACATGCAATATGTAGCCTTTGACTACGGTAGGCGAAATGGCAATTCCACGATGATTGATAATCCGATTTCCCTTAGTGGTGTCGATGGATAGAAGCGCATCAAGATCTTCCTTCATCATATGATGCAAAGCCTCACCCACAGTAAGCGGCGAACCCATAAAGGGTACAGGATCGTGGGGCATAGTAGAGGCATTAGGACAGATATGGGTGACTATAAATACCTTGCCCTGCAGTGAATCGCCCTTTTCCCGCATCCTGGCCATTTTTAGAGCCGCTGATAGGGCAGCAGTGGCCCCATCACCGTCACTGACATAGCCAATCATCTCAGGACGTGCCCCGATCCCTCCGAGCTGGCCAACAATACCCAAAATGGGAGCCGCCTGGTTATCTCCCTCGATAAGAATACGTACTATGTCCGTACTTCCCTTTTCTCCGCTTACCTGTTCCCATTCACATGAAACGCCGTTAAAGCCCTCAAATAAAGCACAGACCTTTTTTCCATCTACATGGGCGCTATCGAGCAGGTCCAATACCTCGCATACTTCACGCAGCATGATTATTACCCCCTTTTAATTAAAGTAAGATTTTGCCGTTCTCAACCACCAGCTTTTCATCAAGATAAAGGCTGGGCTTCAGGATGATGCCGTCAATATGAATTCCTGCCTGGGTAAGACCGCCAAAGGTGGCATTGCTGCCGAAAGCGATGTGAACGGTTCCGAATACCTTTTCATCTTCCAGAATATTGCCAATCAAACGGGCTATCGGATTTGTGCCGATACCGAGTTCCCCAATATTTCTTGCTTTTTGATTCTGCCCTAAGATTTTTTCCAGTCTCTCTGCATCAGGTCCTTTAAAACTGACCGCCATGCCCTTTTCAACATGTACCAGGAGAGGCGCTTTTAGAATGCCAATATTGGCAATTGAGCCGTCGATGATCGTCTCCCCTTCTGCCGTGCCCTCAACCGGCGCAATATACGCTTCTCCAGTAGGTAAGTTTCCCGATGAACCCGGCTGATGGTATAAACCTCTGCTGGAGATGCCCTGTCTTCCTTTGATGGACATGGTCAGCGACTTTCCTTCTTTTTCAATGCGCACCGTCTCTGCCTGATTCAACAGCTCTGTAACTCGATCAGACAGAAGAGCGACTTCTCGATAATCTGCTGTCAAAGCACCTTTAGAGAACATATCCTCCGTGATGCCCGGCATTGTGGCAATCCGGGCTCCGTTATCACAGGCAGCTTTTCGAGCCTGAGTATGTGTCAGAGAGTCCTGGGTTGGGCAAAGCACAATATCAAATTTTTTCATGGCTTCAGCCACCGCCTCTGGAGGCTCCCTTCCAGGTACTCCTGTAGGTTTCATGACCAGCATCATAGCCTCCAGGTCAAGCTGGATTGCCTTTTCAAACAAGGCCTGGCCGATATCCATCTTTGCTGTGTCGGTAACGATCAAAACCCTCTCTCCCGGCTTAGCCGCCAGACAGGTCTTTAAAATAATTTCTGTACCTTTGTTCAGGCTCATTCAGGCAGCCCCTCCAGCAGTTCGCCAACTACTCTTCCAAGTATGGTTCTTGGTAAAATTACCGGCTTTTGCGTGATTTCTCTGAAAATCTTTTTAATACGCCGGTTAAAGCCGATACAGTCCAGCACAGTAAGATCAGCTTTGCTTTTGCTTATTCTATAGGCAACTTCTGCAAACATTTCCTCGCTTCCGGAATAAGGTGAGACAGCTTCAGCAACCACCTGTAGTTTTGTTCCTCGCCATTTTTTTTGCATCATAGCTGTTTGATCCGGCGAAGGGGAAACAACGGCCTGGATACCCTTCTGGAGTATGCCTCGTACCGTATGTTCCAGCAATCTATCCGGCCAAATGATAAGTTTATGGGAGTAGACACCGGGGAATTCTCCCGTGCAAATAAATATGATAAGCTCCACATCCTGCTTTTCAAGATCAGCTATGCAATTCTTGATCCTGGGAATTATGTAAGTTTCCGCTATCTTGACCTCGGTTCCATCTCTCATACGGGTAACCAGAATATAGTCCTTCGGTCCGGGGTAGAAAGTCTTAACTTCTTCCAGGCTGAGGTTATCCAGAGCCCCTCTCTCTTCAATATCAACCTCAGCTCCTATTGCCTCTCTCAGCTCCGGAATCAGATCCACACGCGGAGATTGTCCGATAGTTACAGCACCGATTTTCACAATAATTTCCTTCTTTTATAGACGCAGGCCAGATGTTCTCGGCAGCGCGGATTGCCTCCATCGCACTCCGCCAAGCTTTCTCTTTGTCCGCTTAAATCCGCCCCTTTAATCTCTTCAGCAAGAGCCCATACCTTTTCTACCTGATCTTCCAACCCCTCCACAGCCATCACCGTAGATCCCTCTCCTCCCATTATGCCGCCTCTGCCGATGATTGTGCAGCTTACTTGGGCAATAATCTCCACGGCTTCTTTTTCCGTAATAACTTTTCCGATAAGGGGAATCAAGCCCGTAGCCATACCGTAGGATCGCTCCACCCCTTTCCTGCCCGCCGCCATGATGGCATGCCTTATGTTACCGGGAATCAATTTCTCTAAACCGATGGGTATGATCATCTTAGCACCCTCGGTCAGCATGCCGGATAAAGCGAATCCCGGACTTCCTCCTGAAACCGATCCAGCCATCATAGCCACATTGTAATGAGAATCCAAGGCATTGCCGCTGATGATGATAACATCATTTCTGCCTAGCTCTTTGACCACTTCCACGATTTCGTTGTCTATATTGGCAATTTTCCCCTTTTCCAGGATAATGCTGTGTGAATGGCTGCCGGAGACTATTTTAGAGGTCACCGTTCCTCGTCTGCTTATCCTGCCGCATATCCGGAGCTTAAGGCCGGCAAGTTCTTCAGCTACCGCTGATACTGTGGTGCCCCCTTTAAGC
>DRHE01000168.1 GCA_011049745.1 Spirochaetales bacterium
ACTCAAAAGATCCCTTTCAGACACTGGGCAAAATCGCCTATGGTTATCTGCACACTATCCTGCAAAACAAGCACTTCTGCGGTCTCTTTTATATAATTTCCGACCCCGGTCTGGTAAGAAACAGGGAAAAGCTTTTCAATATTCTGCTGGAAAAGGAAAATTCCCTCTTAAGCTTTATTACCCGGATAATTGAACAGGGCAAAAGCGCCGGGGTTATTGAAAGCGCTCTGGATGCAAAAGAGGTGGCTTACCTTTTTCAGGGCATGCTCTCAAACACTTTAAAGCGTATCCATTTTGAGCATCCGGAGAATACTATCGATATCGATAGAATAGTGACTTCCTTAATAGATGTGTTAAAAAATGGTATTCACAAGCGCGGCTGATATTAATAGACTCAAGCCGCGGGAGGCAATATGCTATTACCTTTAAAATCTTGCGTGTTCAGCGCAAAAAATAATCAAGTCCAGCGCCCGAATATATTGTGTTGGACTTTTACTTTAAGAACTTCAGTTGCAGATGTAATCTGCGCCGGGAAAATAAAAACCCTGTCTTTCCTTATAATCCTCTTCCTGGCAGCTTCGCCGGTGCTGAAGGCAGAGAGCCTTAAACTCACCTTAGAAGAGGTGGTGGCTCTGGGCCTGAAAAACAGCACTGCTATTCAGTCAAAGGTGTTGGGCATAGGCGCTGCTGAAGCCGATCTTGCTGCAGCAAAATCCGCATACTATCCCAACATCACCGCGGGGGCAGCCTGGACCCACATGTTCGAGGAGATAGAGCCCAGTAATTTTAAATACATTTCCGGCAGCGATCCCCTGTCTCTTTCACTATCCTTAAATCAGACCCTCTATGCCGCCGGTCAGATAAAAAACTCGGTGCATCTTACTGAAGAGGCTTTGAATATTTCCCGGGAGAAGCTGCAGGAGGAGAAGCGCAAACTGATTATTCTGGTTGAGCGTGCCTTCTACGGTTATATCCTGGCCGTGAAATCTGTGGAAATAAATAAGGAAACCCAGCAGAACAAGATCGAGACCCTGGGAGTTACCCGGAAAAAGTATGAAGCGGGCATAGCCTCCGACTTTGAGGTGCTGCAGGCGGAGGCGGATGTAGAGTCTTTCCGGCCCACGGTGATTGGCGCCCGAAACCAGGTAAAGTTTGCCCTGCTCTCGGTAAAAAACCTGCTGGGGCTGGAGGGGGAGGAAGAGCTCGATGTAGAGCTCATTGGTTCACTGGAACCGGATACTCTAACCCTGGATAAAGAAACCCTGCTTGCCTTAGCCTTAAGCAACAAATTTGACCTGAAAAGCCTGACAAGCGCCATAATCCTGGCGGAAATCCAGGCCGAGCTGGCTAAGAGCGCAAATAAACCCGGTATCGCCGCTTTCTTAAGCTACAGCGTCCAGAGCGGTGTGGATCCGGCAACCGGGGATAACAGATACTGGGGTGAGGATTCATGGGACGGTACTTTAACCGGGGGCTTCCGCATACAGCTCCCCGTATCCGCCTGGTTCCCCTGGAGCGGGGAAAGGGCGGAGCGCCTTAAAAGCGGGATCAATGTTGAGGATCTGAAGCTCAATCTCAGCTCTTTAGAAAGCGCTGTCAGGCTGAATATTGAAAACAACCTGCTTAAAATCGAAGAGGAAAAACAGAAGATAGCTTCCGGGGAAAAAAGCGTGGACCTGGCCGGCCGTTTATATGATTCCGCAGTTGAGCAATATGCCCGGGGCCTTATTTCCAGCCTGGAATTAAAGGACGCTCAACTCGGCTCCAACAGCGCCCAGTTGGGTTATCTGCAGATGATCTTCAATTATAAAATGGCCTTCATTGATCTGAAAGAGGCGGTTGGCGTAAGCCGGTTTTAGGATAAAGGAGAAGATAATGAAAAAGGGAATAAAGAAAGCCTTAATAATAATATTGGTGCTCGTGGTGATTGCCGGTCTTGGCGTTCTGACCTATACCCGTATCAAACAAATGGACAAGAACAAGAAGCCTGAAGAGGAAATTGACATTTCCACACCTGTGGCCGTTGCTAAAGCCGGGGTCGGTCAAATCAGGGAAAGCCTTACCCTCAATGGCAGCGTCAAGGCGGTTAAAGAGGTAAATATCTTTTCCACGGTTACCGGAAAGATCAAAGAGATTATGGTCAGGGAGGGAGAAAGGGTTCGGAAAGACCAGGCCCTGGCCTTTGTAGAACGCGACCAGGCGGGCCTCAAATTTGCCGATGCCCCAATAGAATCCACGATTAATGGGCTTATTAAACAGATATCGACTGAAATGGGAGCGAGTGTCACTCCGGCGGCCTCTTTATTCTCAGTGGTAGATATGGATTCAGTGGAAGTAATCGTTAATATTCCTGAAAAGCAGATCCCCAGAATACATACCGGTCAGAAAGCAGAGGTAAGATTGATTGCCTATCCTACTCAGGTCTTTTACGGCACTATCTATAAGATGAGCCCGGTTGTTGATCCCCTTTCCCGCACCCGTGAAGCCAGAATACTGGTTGCCAATCCCGGCCATATTCTAAAACCGGGTATGTTCGGATCAATTGAGATAATAATTCAAACCAGGGACCAGGCGCTTATTATTCCCTATTCAGCTGTTATTGACCGGGAAGAACGCCAGGTTGTTTTTATTGTAGAGGATGGCAAGGCTAAGGAAGTGCAGCCGGCAATCGATATTATTGAGAGTGAATTCCTTTCCGTAACTGCGGGCATAAAAGAGGGCGACCTGGTTATTGTTGTAGGGCAGCACAACCTCAGCCATGGTGACCAGGTAACAATTGTGGAGGAAATAGAATGAAAATTTCCGATCTCTCGGTAAAGAAACCAGTAACCACGGTTGTTTTTTACCTGGGTATAATTGTACTCGGGGTTTTCTCCCTGGGCAAATTAGCCATCGATTTGATCCCCGATATCTCCTCCCCATATCTGAACATTAGCCACGCCGTCGATCTGTTCAAGGCGGGTCTTTATTTCATGCTCTGCAAAGTAACGCAGGCTCTTGAGGTCTCGTTTGCCCTCAATGGTAAGCAC
>DRHE01000169.1 GCA_011049745.1 Spirochaetales bacterium
ACCCTATATTGAGAAAAGGCACCAGCAGTTTAAGAGTGTCTTTGAGGCTGCTCCGGTATTTCTGAAGCTTCCCCACCGGATTGAAGCCCTTATGTTCGTATATTTTATTGTACTTTTGCTCAACGCTCTCATAGAACGAGAATTGCGTTTAGCTATGCGGAAAGAGAAGATAAGCTCACTACCTCTTTATCCGGAAAAACGAAAGTGTAAGTATCCGACAACTACAAGGATAATAGATCTATTTTCAAACCTGCGAAGGCATATATTATTCGAAGGCACAGAGATGGTGAAATGCTTCTACGATCCAATTTCTGATCTTCAAGAACAGATTCTTGATTTACTGATAATATCTAAGGATCACTACACTTGCTAATTGACAAAAGTGGAAAATGCCGGATAATAGCATTTTTTACTTGCGGAAAGTAGATATAATTGGCCGGAAGGCAATACAAAACGTCTGAAATAGATCTCCCCTATATTCCTTGAAAGGTGAACCAGAAGGAGAGCAGGTCGACAAGGTTTACAGTGCCGGAAAGGGTGAATACACCTAACAGCAGAAGAATAGTGAGAAATATGATCCTCCCCGGCCTGATTGATTTTTTTAAGGACAATTTTCCCTGCCTGCGCACTTTATTTGCTCTACGAATATAAGCGAAAAGCAGCAGGAAGAAGGGGATAAGGAAAAGAGTGCTCAACACCAGGCGGGACAATAACGGACTGCTTTCCTGCCATGCCTGCAGGGTGTAGGCTGAAGAAAAAAGAAAGATATTCAATCTCTGCAAACGCCCTAACAATATCAATATACCGATCATGATCAGGAATATTCCGCTGGCAATACGGATTCTATTGAGATAAGGTTTGATTTTTTCCATCTGCCTGGCAAACTGGGAAAAGAAGAGCCCGGCCAGAAGAAAGGGCAGCCCCAGACCCGCAGAGTAAGCAATAAGCAGGAATATACCATTGAGCATTTTACCGCTGGAGCCGGCCAGAATTAAGATTGAGGCGAGAATAGGTCCCACACAGGGGGTCCAGCCTCCTCCGAAGGCCATGCCCAGCAGGATTGATCCCAGAAAGCCTACTGGCTTCCGGTCGATATGCACGCGCTTTTCCCGGTTGAGGATCTTCCAGAAATCAAAGATAAAGTTGAAACCCAGAAAGATTACTACGGCTCCGGCAATTATATTGACCAGCTGTACTGCGTTGCTTAAGATGCCACCTGTGGAGCTGAAGAGAACCCCAAGAGTTATAAAGACCACTGAAAAACCAAGCACAAAGAAAAGGGTCTGCAAGAAGATGCTCAAGCGCATTGTACGGTTGCGCTGAAGCTCAAGTAATGAGATACCGCCGATAAAGGAGAGATACGAGGGAATCAATGGCAGTATACATGGAGAGAGAAAAGATAGTAATCCGGCAAGGAAGGCCAGAGAGAGGTGTAAATTAGCAGTCATCTGCTCAGTATTTTTTCAAAAAGGTCGAAGAGTTCCTCGGTATCCCATTCTCTGCCGCCTAAAGTCCGTGCAAGAACAGAACCGTCTCTGTTAATGATGTAAGTTGTGGGTATACTCCTGGCGCCATAGGCAGCCCCGGTGCTTCCGGTTTTATCGAGTAGTATTTTAAAGGTAAGGCCGTTATCAGGTACAAACTTACTGACCTGCTTGTTCTTTTCCTGAAGATTAACTGCAACTATTTCGAAATCGCGGGAAGCAAATCTATTGTATAGATTCTCCATGGAGGGCATTTCTGCCCGGCAGGGTGGGCACCAGGTTGCCCAGAAATTTAGAAAAACTACTCTTCCGTGCATAGAGCTCAGCCTGATCAGGTTGCCGTCGAGATCTTCCAGTTCGAAGTCTACAGCAGGAAGGGTTTTTTCAGGAAGCTGAAAACCCAGGGCATAAAATGCACTGTCAAGACTTTCCGCAGCTCCGAGGCCGGTAGTGAAGAAAAGCGCTGACAAGAGAATAATGAGAAAGAATATTGTCTTTTTCATATATAGACTCCTTGCAATCAATAAAAGGTAAGAAAAAATATAGAAAAGGGCAAGAGTTTTAAATAACCAGGGTAATTGAGAGAATCGTCAGGTTATAGAATGTATGAGCCAGGGCAAGCATGTGGATGTTTTTCTTATGCAGAAATATCAGGCCGAAGTAGATTCCCTGGATAAAGGCTACTGTCAGCCCTGCCGGTCCCTGGTAAAGATGCCCCAGGCTGAATAAGAGGGTGCCGGCCAAAACACCAAGGTATCGATTTACTCCCAGTTGTGAAAAACGGGTTAAGAGATAAGCCCTGAAAAAGAGTTCCTCCCGGTAACCGGTTGCCAGGCTGAAGATCAAGGCTAAAGGAAGCTGGGACCAGCTTGCCAGCCGCCAGCGGAATCCGGTTTCCAGGGCCAGTCGCCCGCTCCGGGGCAACAACTGGACTAAGAGTGCCGCTGCCAGGAGCAGGGCGAATATTCCCAGGTAGATCAGCAGAGCAAAAGGGATGTCCCCGGCCCGGAGTTTACTGATGCCGAAATCAATGAACTTGAGGGGCTTCTGCAGCCAGATCAGGTAGCCCATGAACAGGATCTGGGGCAGGGCGATACTTACGAATTGCAGCATGTACGCGGTGGTGTTAAAGCCGGTGGTTTCGGGATAGCTGTACAGAAAACCAGGGAGAAAGAAAGTAATGAAGACCAGGGTTATCTCAAAGAGTATTGTTGCACTTTGCTTACTATCTGCAGCCGCGGCTGGGGCCTGGTGTAATAAACTTTTCTTTAAGCCTTTTATTTTTTTCCATAGCATGTTAAACTCGGTTAAAATATATCACAACATAATCGATAATTAAACTATGTGGATATTATTATTAGTTTTTATGGTTCTCCTGTTTTCCGCGGTTATATACCTGCGTATTGCAGGGGGTGGACGATTCCCCTGGCTTCAGTTTTATACCAAGGGAAAAGAATCGGGCTTTACCTTTCATGAGATCAACCTGCTCCGAAAGGTTGCCGTAGAGAATAAACTGAAAAATCCCACTGCCCTTTTCTGGTCCATCAAAATGCTGGATCGTTCTGTGAAAGAAATAATCCTTAAAATGAAGGCTGAAAATAAGGAACATGATGAAGAAGCCAATAGGCTTCTGGCTAAATTATTCGAATTGCGTAAAAGAGTGGAGTTTGATCTGCCCCGTTACAAGATCGGCCTTAAATCATCACGCAAGATAGTGGCCCGGCAGCGGGTGAAAATCACCCTGCCCGGTATGGGCCCTTTTCTCGCAATGATCGTTGATAATCGCCCCCGCTACTTTGCCCTCTCCTATCCGCAGGGGCCGGAGCTGCCGGATGGATTTTCCTGGAAAGGGCAGGAAGTAGGGATCTATTTCTGGAGATCAAATGACGCCGGTTACTTTTTCAAGACAAAGGTGATTAATGATTTTTCCGAAAATGAATACCCGATTATTCATGTTAACCACTCAGACAGTCTTATTCGTACGCAGCAGAGAAAGTCGGTGCGGGTTCCTATGGAGCATGCCGCTTTAGTATATCCGCTTAAATCTATCGGACTGGCCAATGAGATAGTTGAAGAGACCAAAGGTCTAAGATGCCGTCTGAAAGACCTCTCCGAAGGCGGGGCGGCTCTGCTGATCGGCGGCAGAACCAAGGTGGGACTGCCACTTAAAATCCAGTTTGCTCTTTCCGACGCGACTATTGTAATTAGCGGTGTAGTTAAAGGTATTACCTACAATGGTAAAAGAAATACTTCAATTCTGCATATGCAGGCGGTTCCTCCCAGTACTATAATGAGGAACAAGATCCTCACCTATGTTTATAACCTCTTCGGCAACCGGGAAAAGGTTCTGCCAGTTGCTAAAGCAGTGCCTCGTGCTATAGGCTAGTCTTGCAAAAGGATAGTGCTGAAGCTTAATATTAGGCAGCTAACTCTTGGCGTTTTCTCCCACTATGTGAAGCTTCATGGCATTGGTTCCTCCTGCTCTGGCAGCGGGGATTCCTGCGGAAACAATAACCAGGTCACCATCTTTGACAAACCCCATTTCTATTAAGGCTCTATCACCCTTTCTTACTGTTTCCAGGAAATCATCTTCAAACTCAGGCACCAGTACACTTTTTATTCCCCATACTAAAGAAAGCTGGTACAGAGTAGACTCAAGAGGCGTAATAGCCACGATGGGC
>DRHE01000170.1 GCA_011049745.1 Spirochaetales bacterium
AGCACAGGCAGTTCGCGGAAGCGGTGAATCAATCGCTGAAGCCATGTGGAATCTCCCTGTAGCTGTTGCAGGAGTAATATTCGGTGTTTTTCCTGTTCCCTTGATCAACTCGATATACTCAATAGCTATAATCAATTTTTTACTCTATCTTTTCATTTTTCTTTTTCTTTATGAGCGCGAAGTATTAAAAGGCTTTAGCCTGTGGGCTTTTCTGCTATATCCCAGCCTGCTTTTCTATACATCTCTTTCTCTAAGAGATACTTTAGTGCTGGTCATTATGGTTTTAAGTTTCTGGTTTATTATCAGGAATAAAATATTTATAGCTGTAGCTATTCAGCTTCCGCTTGCTGTACTTAAGTTTCAAAATCTCGCCATTTTTGCTTTAAGTTTGATGACTTATTTTCTACTGTCTATTTTTTTTCCAAAGATATCACCCAAGAAGATGCCGCCGGGTATAGCTTATGTATTCCTTTTAGTTTTCATTGCTGCAGCGCCCTTTGCCTACAGGTACGGACTTACCGGACTAAACTATTACCGCCACTGGATGTGGGCGGAGGATACCGGAATCTGGATTTCAGTTATACCGGAAACCCAGATTCAAAATATAGGGCAATTGATAACCGAGACCATTAAAAGCACACCCTATTTCCTCTTCAAACCCTTTCCCTGGCAGGCTGGAAATCTATTTCAACTGGTACAGTCAGGCGAAAATCTGCTTATTGGCTCGATCATCTTTTACTTAATCTGGCGGGCTTATCGTTACAAAGTGCGAACACCTGCTATGAATTTTCTTCTACTTTATTTTATAGTTTCCCTCGCCGTATATGGCCTGGTAATCTGGAATTTCGGCACCGCCGCCAGGTACAAGTTCCCTTTTATAACCCTCTTTATGGTATTTTACTCACGACTCTTCGATTTTGAAGCTGAAAAGAGGCTTGATCTCCTGGCAAGAGAGAGGCTTTAGCTTTTGAAACGGATCGCAGTGGTACAGTTTTATTTCTATCCCGATATTTCTGCTGTCTCACAGCTTTTGGGGGATCTTCTCTGCACTATTGCTCAAGATGAAGAATATAGTATTACCGTATATTGCGCTGCATCCGATTATTCGCAAGTCAGGGACCAAAGAGACAACAGGTTTGATAAATTGAATATTGTAAGAATAAAGACAACCAATATCGGCAGAAAGAGCTTTTTCAGCCGGATAATAGACTACACCGGTTTCTATATTTCGGTATTTATCAGGCTTTTCTTTGGCAGAAGATGGCATGTGGTAATCTCCATGTCTTCACCGCCGCTTATTGCCTTTCCTGTTAGTTTGGCCCTTCTGTTTCGTAAAATTCCCTTTATCTATTATATAGAAGACCTGTTCCCGGAAATAATATTTGATATGAGCTATTTAAAACATCCCTGGCTAATTAGAAAGCTTCAGGCTTTGAATAAGGTTGTAATGCGCCGGGCAAATAGCATAATTACTATTGAAGAAGATATGAGCAGAAAAGTTATCACCAATTACCCTAAAGCGAGGGATAAAACCGTTGAAATACCAAATTGGAGCCGTGACGTAGAACATCTCCCTACTTCCGAAAAAAAAGATTTCACTATACTTTACTCTGGCAACATGGGTTTGGCGCATGATTTCAGTATGCTTGAGCCATTATTAAAAGAGTTGTTACCAGTCAAGAATCTAACCTATAAATTTATCGGGGGTGGAACCCGCGTTGAAGAGATTAAAAACATTTTCACAAAATCAGGAGAAACCAGGGTTGGGTTCCGTGGTTACACCCGCAGGGATGTGCATGGCGCAACACTGGCCCAGGCCGATCTTTTTATAATTTCCCAAAAAAGGGAAACAGTGGGTGATCTTCTTCCTTCCAAATTATACAGCTACCTGGCTGCGGGAAGACCCATGCTCTTTTTAGGTCCTAGTTATTCTGAAATCGGCAGAATTATTACGGATAATGACTTTGGCATTGTAGTTGAACATAGAGAGGATATTCTCACTGCTAAGCGTTATATTGAGTTTTTAAAGAATGATCATCTTAGAGCCGGGCTAATAAACGAGAGGATTCACAGGTACTCAAAGTTTCATTTCGGTCTACAAAAATCAGTTGAGTATTTCAGGCATATTATAGAAGAGACTTTAAGGAAGGCCGGATGAAGAAGATGAAATCAAAGGCGCTTAAGGGTGGGTGGGTAATTATCTTTGATATGCTTATTATTGCCCTTTCCCTGGTAAGCGCCTGGGGAATACGTTCTTCCTTTAGAAATCTTCTATTCGATTTAGACCGTCTCTTGTTCATACTTCCCTACTTTATCTTTACCAGAATAACGGTAAACCTTATCCTGGAGGATTACCGTCTTAGCTTTTACAACTTTCAGTCACCTGACTTAAGCCGTGTTTTATTGCATAATGGACTTCCGACAATTCTCTTCTTGACACTAAGATACTTTACTCATTTTGCCCCGGTACGCATTCCCACATCCATTATTCTTGCTGAATATGTTCTTACCTTTGCAGGTATGGTTTTAGTGCGCCTGCTCATACTCAGGCGAGTGCAGGGTAGGGCAGTGCGTCTGGCTGCATATAGAAGGAAAAGAGTGATATTCTACGGCAATACAAAAGAACTTGACTCTGAAAGCCTTACAGCCCTTTTTGGCGGAAATACTGGAATTGAGGTGGTAAATATTTTCAGTCCGGATCGACTGCAATGGAACCTGGATTATCAAGGCGTCAGGATAGGAGGAGGGATCCGGGAGTTAGAAAAATATGTTGCCTCAGATAATACCGTTAATTCCCTTTTTCTATACTCATTAAAAGATAGGGAAGAGGTTTTAACCTTGTGGAGAATATGCAGGGATTACAGCATTTCACTTTTTCTGCTGAAGAATGGAGATTTGAAACCTGTTTATTCAAAAGCATCTCTTTTTCCTGCCCTCTTTCCCCCGGTTTCTATTCCGGATGAGCTCTACAGCCGGTTTTCCGGTAATAATTTTGCAGTAGTGGGATCAGAATCTATTCTAAGTCATCATATAAAGAAAATATGCTTAAGAATTAATAAAGAAAACCTGGTTTCTTATCCCCTGCTTTATGATCCCCTTAAAGTTGATTCAGCGGATATAGTATTTGATCTGCGCTATTCTTTTATGCTGGAGCAAGGTCTTGCATCGGAGGAGTTCAGAAAGCTATTGCCGGAGCAAGTTAGTACAACTAATGAATATCTTTCAAAAAAAGCTCACAAAATCCATCTGGTTGCAGTACTTCCGGGAGTTGAAGCAGCATGTGCTGTTGATTGTTTTAAAACCTCTGAGAATATTACCTTGCTTTTTACAGAGCCTCTGATCTCTGAAAAGTCAGGAATAGAAAATAAGCCTTTACAGGGCTGGGTAGACAGCCCTGCAAGTGTAGCGGCAGGTTTGTTCAAGGTGCTGGCTTTAAACAATAAATATGGTGGCATATATTATCTTCGCTCTACCCAGGCTGTGAATCTTTCTGAGGGACAAACAGAAGAGCCCTTTGAGTTCCTTCGGCAGGCGGAAAAATCAGGATTTACCGCTGAAGAGACCGAATACTTTCAAGTTTATAAGCTTATTAAAAAGGATAAAACATAATGAAGAAGGCTTTGATAACCGGTATTACGGGTCAGGACGGCGCTTATCTCTCCGAGCTTTTGCTTAAAAAGGGATACCAGGTGCATGGTATAATAAGAAGGGCTTCCCTCTTCAATACTGACCGGGTGGATCACCTCTATCAGGACCCCCATGAAAAGAATGTTAATTTCTTTCTCCATTACGGAGATCTTACCGATACCAGTAACCTGGTTCGTATTCTGCAGCAGGTAAAGCCCGATGAAATATATAATTTAGGCGCTCAAAGCCATGTAAAAGTGTCATTTGAAGTTCCTGAATATACTGCCGATACCGATGCTTTGGGAACATTGCGTTTACTGGAAGCTATTCGCATTCTGGGAATGGGAAAGAAGGTACGCTTTTACCAGGCTTCCACAAGCGAGCTCTACGGTAAGGTTATTGAGACCCCGCAGAAGGAAACAACCCCCTTTTATCCCCGCAGTCCATACGGCTGTGCCAAGTTGTATTCGTACTGGATTGTAATAAATTACCGTGAATCTTACGGAATGTATGCCTGCAACGGTATACTCTTTAATCATGAAAGCCCCCGGCGCGGAGAAACCTTTGTAACCCGCAAAATAACCCGGGCTGCAGCACGCATTAAGCTTGGGCTGCAGAACAAGCTTTACCTGGGCAATCTTGATCCTTCCAGGGACTGGGGCTTTGCCGGAGACTTTGTAGAGGCCATGTGGTTAATGCTTCAGCAGAGAAAGCCGGAGGATTATGTAATTGCTACCGGCATTACCCATACGGTAAGGGAATTTGCCGAGCTTGCCTTTAAGGAAGCGGGAATTGAGCTTGGCTGGAAGGGAAGGGGAGTTCATGAAAAGGGATACGACTCAAAAAGCGGTAAGATTATAATCCAAATTGACCCCCGCTATTTTCGCCCTGCAGAGGTTGATTTTCTGCTTGGCGATCCGACTAAGGCAAAAACCAACCTGGGATGGACGCCAAAAATGAGTTTTGAGGAGTTGGTCAAGACAATGGTTGAAGCTGATCTTAAAGAGAATGAAGGCGAGCTTTATTTAAAAAACGGCGGTTTTAAGGTTAAGAACCGGTATGAATAAATTCTTCACTATTGCGCCAACCGTTATTTCATTATTTCTGACCGCAGAACCCTTGAAACATAGCAAATAAACGCGTACATTAACGGTTATATTATAGCAAATTAGAGGACAAGAAAATGGAAGATACTCTACTTTCCCGAATAGAAACAAATCCACAAGTACTGACGGGAAAACCCATAGTTCGGGGCTTACGGATATCTGTTGATCAGATCCTGAAAAGCCTGGCTGCGGGAATCGAAACAGAGGAATTATTATCTGAATACCCGGAACTTGAAAGCGAGGATATCAAAGCTTGCTTGCTGTACGCTGCAAAACTCGTTGAAGAGGAACGCGTATATCCAATTCGGGTATCTTAGGATGTGCAAGTCTTGAAACTTAGATTTCTTGTGGATGTAAGTGTCGGTAGGAAATCTGAGCAATACCTCAATACGGCAGGTCATGATACTTTGTGCGTTCGCGAAGTGAGCACCCGTGCAACTGATGAAGAAATCCTGGAGCTGGCGGTACTCGAACAGAGAATCGTCATTACGATGGATAAGGATTTTGGTGAGCTTGTCTACCACTCTGGAAGGAATCACAAAGGAGTTCTCTTGTTACGGCTTGAAGACCAGACAGGCCAGGCTAAGGTCTGTGTATTATCAGAGATACTTAAACTCCATTCAGAAGAGATTGAGGGACATTTCTCTGTATACCAAAATGGCAGACTGAGAATCCATAAGTAGGCGTGGCAACAGAGTTTAAATTAAGGATTACTATTCCCATTCGATTTAGCCAATACAGTCAAATTATGTCTATTGTCACGGATTTTGTAGTGAAGCGTTTTATAGTTTTACTATTCACAAAGTGTTGCAGGTATAACCAATATTTAAGGGAAATGCTGTGATAGTACGGCTTTAGGCCAGACATGCAACTTCAGTAACCGTGGTTTCAATAGTAATATATGAGTGAAAAAAGATTCAGGAATAAGATATATACCAAGACAAGGTCCGATATTATGCGCTTAATAGAGAATATAAAGTAACGCGCATATTATGCTTTATAATGAAGATGGTTACTTGAATAATCTAATTCTAAATATTCAGATATTAAAAACCTCAAGGATAGTAGAGATAAAAACCTACTATAGGGTAAAATCTGAGTGAGCAATAGTTTAACGTGAATAAAAAAGACAAAATATATGTAGCAGGTCACAGGGGGCTGGTTGGCTCTGCCATTGTACGGCTCTTAAAACAAAGGGGTTTTGGTAATATTATTACCCGATCTCATGGAGAGCTTGATCTTACCCGGCAGGAGCAGGTGGAGGCCTTTTTTGCAAGTGAGCAGCCAGAGTATGTCTTTCTTGCTGCTGCAAGGGTGGGGGTATAGGGGCCAACTCAGAGTTTCCTGCTCAGTTTATCTACGATAACCTTGCTATTGCCCTTAATATATTCCATTCTGCTAAAGAATTCAGCACAGTCAAATTAATAAACTTAGGCTCTTCCTGTGTTTATCCCAAACTTGCACACCAGCCCCTGAAAGAGGAGTATCTGCTTTCAGGGCCGCTAGAGCCGACAAATGAAGCCTATGCGGTTGCTAAAATAGCAGCAATTAAGATGTGCCGCCATTACAATACCCAGTATGGAACCGACTTTCTTTCTCTTATGCCCACCAATCTATACGGGCCTAATGATAACTTCGATCTTACAGGTTCCCATGTGCTTGCCGCCTTAATCCGCAAGTTTCACCTGGCCTGGCTTTTAAGTCTTAATGATTTAAACAGTATTCGCCGGGATTTATCCCGCTGGTCCGAAGGTTCAGCGTACCATTCCAGGAATGATCAGGAGCTGGTTTCAGAACTTGGCAGCCAGGGAATATTTCCTGATAGGTTAGTACTCTGGGGCACGGGCACTCCTTTTCGTGAATTCCTTCATGTGGACGATCTGGCGGCAGCCTGTCTTTTCCTTATGCAGACTTCAGACAGCTTGAGGATTGGCGAAATAATTAATGTGGGAGTGGGTAAGGACATTACTATTGGCGATCTGGCAGAATTAATCCGGAGTATTGTCGGTTTTGAAGGGCGGATTAATTTTGATACATCCAGGCCTGACGGCACGCCAAAAAAACTGCTGGATGTATCCAAAATACTTGAACTTGGCTGGGAACCAAGAATTGCTCTAAAAGAGGGTATAGCCGCTACTTATCTCTGGTATTGCCGGGATTGATAGCTTGTTTGCCGATCTTCTATTTAAATACAATATTCTGGTAGCCAAAGTTTAAGAAAAAACAGTCTCAGCAGCAGTGATATTTGTAGACTAACTGCTTTATCGGAAGTTAATCACTACCTTTCAGCAATTTATCAAAGTAAGCGATTGTTTTTACCAGACCCTCTTTTAACTTGATCCTGGGTTCCCAGTCTAATTCCTTTTTAGCCAGGTCAATTAAAGGCTGTCTTTGCCTGGGATCATCCTCGGGAAGTGAGTTATATACGATCTTGCTCTTTGAATTGGTCATATCTATAACTTTTTCCGCCAGTTCTAAAATAGAAAACTCGTCAGGATTACCGATATTTACCGGTCCGGTAAAGTCAATTCTAGAATTCATCATCTTCACCATTCCATCTATAAGATCATCCACATAACAGAAACTCCTGGTCTGGCAGCCATCGCCGTAAATAGTAATATCTTCATTCTTTAAAGCCTGTACAATGAAGTTAGATACAACCCTGCCGTCATTGGGGTGCATTCTTGGGCCGTAGGTGTTGAATATTCTAATTACCTTGATTTTTACCTGGTTCTGCCGGTAGTAATCAAAAAAGAGGGTTTCAGCGCATCTTTTTCCCTCATCGTAGCAGGCACGTGGTCCTAATGTGTTTACATTACCTCTATAATTTTCAGGTTGTGGATGCACATCAGGGTCGCCATATATCTCTGAGGTTGATGCCTGCAGTATCTTTATTTTAAGACGTTTGGCCAGACCCAGCATATTGATTGCCCCCATTACCGAAGTCTTTGTGGTCTGTACGGGATCAAACTGGTAATGTACAGGGCTTGCCGGGCAGGCAAGGTTATAGATTTCATCAACCTCTACAAATAGTGAAAAAGTAATATCATGCCGGAGAATTTCGAAATATGGGTTATCCAGTAAATGAGCAATATTTAATTTTCTTCCGGTAAAGAAATTATCCACACAAAGAATATCATTTCCCGCCTTTAATAGCCTTTCACAAAGATGACTGCCTAAAAAACCCGCCCCGCCTGTTACTAGAATCCTTTTACCCATAAAAACTCCAATTTATTGACATATATTTTATTTACCTGGTGTGGCTTATAGCAAGCCATCACGATTGCCTGCATCCCACCAAGCTTTAGATAATGCTCTAAATAATTACCTCAATCAACCGTTTCCAGTGTCCAGGGTAATTATATTCCCCACCCCTGCTGGTGATACCCTGCATCTAAGCTAAATGCATTTTACTCTCTTGTCAATCAAGTTGTCGTTGAAGGAGAGTTTGAGTTCGCCCCGCGCCGGCCTTAGCACTGAAGTACACATATACCCCACCGATTCTCTCTCGGCCAATCTGCTTCGCCCGCAACAACTCTAACAACGCATGTTTGACTTCCACATGCACGAGGCTTTCCCAGCGTAATAATATTCCGATATCGCTCCTCGAACCGTCTGATCGTCTTAGAAGAAAACCGTTTCCCTTTGCTTTTTTCCTTCTTCTCTTTCACCTCGAGCAGAAACTCTATCATCTTCTCTGCCCACGACTGCCCATCTTGCTCATAGATAAAGGTCAGCTCCCTAATATGGTGAGCGTTACATGAGATATGATCCAATGTTGTGGATGAGATAAAAAAAGAGTATATCCTTTGGTAAGGGCTTTAACAATAAATTACCAAATGGAGGATATACTCGTGAAAGATTATACACCAAACATGAATCATAGTCCAGAAGAAAACAGTTGGTCTGTGCTTGAACAGATTGC
>DRHE01000171.1 GCA_011049745.1 Spirochaetales bacterium
AGCAGAGATTGATCAAGAAGATCGATTTCGGGAGCACCTTTGACCGCTTCGACGCCAATATCGGACCGCATTACCACTTCGATCAGTTGGCCATCCAGACGGATGTACCGCTTCTTGCACCAGTTGCGTAGGATCCAGCCCGCATACCTACGGTTATATCCGGTCGTCTCGACAAACTCATCAAGGATCTTGGCCTTCTGCTTCTTGCTCGATCTTCGATACCTGGCTGCTGTCTGCTTGATGACTGCTTTTCTCTCACGCATCGTAAGCCCCATTTTTTGATCCTCCTTGACGGTAGCATGCCCGATTCGGAGGATAATTGCTTATTATTTCGGGCAGATTTTTATGTGAGGCATTGATTTTTTTTGTATCGATTTTATGTGAGGCAATGCGCTTTCTTGACAATAATATGTGCAGTCTACTATAATATATTTGTTTGGATAATATTAGAAAAACGTCTATAGGGTACAGAAGGTGCACTATAAGAGAATTCCAAAGTTATTTCTAATTCCTTTCCTTATCTTTTATATTACCACTTTTCTTTTTTCTCAAGAAACAGAATTAGATTTAGATCATTACTATAAATTCCCCTTGGCATTGGGTCTGGAGTACCAAAGTTTATCACTTCTAAATGAATATAAAAACAAGTTTAATGTGTATGATATCTCCGCTAATATCAGGTGGCCTATCCCGCCGCTCCCAATTCTACAGCCTGCCCTGCAATTCGGTTTAATGCAGTATGAAAGCCTGGATTTGGAAAATCCGGAAAAATGGAGCCATAGTCACGTGTATGGTATGTTAGGACTTGCATACTCTCACAAGCTTACAAAAACCGTTTAAGGTGGCATAGATTTTTCTGGTGGTGTTTCGATGGCAATATTTCCAAATCTCTTTCCACAAACCGGAGCTGTCAGCTCTTCTAATATATTATTTCAAACCGGAGCAAGGTTAAGTTTAAATCCTTCGTTTAATCTAGCCATAGAAGTTCATCCTACAATTAAATATCTCTCTTCATTGACCCCATTAAAGGATTTCAATGGCTTTATTATTGGAATAGGTCTTGTAGCACAGATGCGTTTTGGACAGGATCCGGATACCGCCCAATCAATCATCAGAAGTATTTCGTTTGGCGATATATCATCCCCACCACTTTTCGCCGCTATGCAAAGCTATTATACGAATCATCCTTTTACAACGGTAACAATAACAAACACGGAAAAGCATAGTATAAAAGATATAGAGGTTTCATTCTATCAGGCAGGGTATATGGATTCATCAACACCTGCCGTCACTATCCCGGAGCTTAGGGGCGGAGAGAGCAAAGATGTAGAACTGTTTGCCTCATTTAACCAGGAAATCTTCAAAACAGAAGGAATTTCTCCATTAACCGGTGAAGTGATTGTCCGCTATAAATCAAAGGGTAAACCTGCTGAGCAGAGTAAGTCGTTCATCTATGAATTACACGATAAAACGGCGATTATCTGGGATGATGATAAAAAAGTAGCGGCTTTCATTACTCCTGCAGATAGTGCTTTAAGAAATTATACGAGCTTTATTCGCCAGAGCTGCAAAGATGATCTAGTATCCGCGTATAATGAAAATCTACAATTTGCCATTCAGCTTTTTCATGCCCTGGGAGAAATTGGATTAATCTATCAGGTAGATCCAACATTGCCTTTTACTGCAGTCAAAAACAACACCATGGTTGTTGATTCCATCAGCCTGCCCAGACACACACTCAAAAGAATAACAGGCGATTGTGATGATTTAACCGTATTATTTTGCAGTCTCCTTGAAACAGTGGGCATAGAAACTGGATTTATCACTGTGCCGGGGCATATCTATCCGGTATTTAATTCAAAAATTCCCGGAAGGTATTACAACAAGATATACACTGATAGGAACATGACCATAAATCTTGATGATGAGCTTTGGGTCCCGGTTGAGATTACCATGGTCGGGAAAGCAGGTTTTATTGATGCCTGGAGAAAAGGAATAGACGAATACAGGGCTTTGGATACATCCCCCGATCAAAGAGGGTTCTATATCACACGTAAGGCTCAAGAGGTCTATAGACCTGTCATGCTTAAAGAAACTGACCTCGGGCTTCAGTATGGCAGAAAAGAGGAAATCGTTAAAAAATTTAACGATGATATGAAGCTGCTAATAGATGAAATCCTAAAGAAATACCTGGTTAATGCAAAAGAGAGCGGCAGGAAAGAGGACTACAACAGGCTGGGAATAAGATATGCTCAATTCAATAATTATTCGAAAGCCGGGGAGGCATTCAGGAGGGCAATTAGTCTGGATGAAGCTTATATTTCCCCGAAGATAAACCTGGGAAATCTTTTCTTCTTACAGAAAGATTATCAAAAAGCTCTGAGTGCTTTGCTGAGGGCTTTAGAATATCTTGAAGCAGAAGGTAAAGAGCAATCAAAAACATATTTTAAGGTATTGCTGTCTATCTCAAAATCATACTATGCGCTCGGAAAATATGATAAAACAAAAGAGTACTTTGCAATGGCCTCGGAAATCGATAAGGCAGCAACCGATAACTTATCCTATCTTGGCGAGAAGCCGGGAAAAGCGCGTGCATCGGCGCCTGATGATAAAATATGGGAATTTTTCTTTATTGATGATGAGGATCAGTAGCTATGAAAAATATCAGTATGAGAACCCGCGGCTTTGATATTCTTTTCACAACCATAATCCTTATGGTCATTCTCGGACTCTCATCATGCCCGCCTCCTTTTACAGAGGATATGTACGCATTCGTAAAAGATACTGCCGGTTTTACCGCTACGCCCGGGAATCATAAGGCAACCCTTGACTGGGTTGTTGATCCCTTTGCTGAAAGTTACAGCATCTATTATACGACCAACGGAATGCAGCCTTCTGAAAACTATGGTTATAAAATAAGGAATGTAGAGCCTCCCTATGTGTTAACCGGTCTGGAAAATGGCTGCATGCATGTATTCCAATCAAGAGCTCATTACAGCAATGCAGAGGATTCAGTGTCTGATTATGTAAAGGCGATTTCTCTATCGGATACAATGTTAACTCCCAAAGCAACCAGCGGATATGAACAGATTAAGGTGGAATGGGACTCAATTCCGGGAATTACGGCATATGAGGTATATAGGTCCCTGAATGAAAAGGGCAATTACACTAATATTACCGGCTGGTTGTATAGCAGTAGTTTTATTGATACACAAGTAATTAATGGGCAAAAATATTTTTATAAGGTAAAGCCCGGAATGGAAGACGGTATATTAAGCTCTGCAAGTTCCGGCGAAACATATAAGTTTCCGGAAAGGGATCAGCGGAAATGGGAGATTGGTTCCTGCTATGTACCCGTAGCGGCTCGTGAAGTTTATATCAAGGGATCCTATGCCTATGTGGCGGCTGCTAGTTCCGGACTCCGCATTATCGATATCGACATTTCCAACCCCTCCTCACCCTTTGAGATCGGCTATTACGACACACCCGGTTCGGCGTCCGGAGTTGTTATCAGCGGTTCCTACGCCTATGTGGCAGACGGTTCAGTTGGAGGACTATGTATCATCGATCTCTGGCCTTTTGATTGAATCAGAGTCCCAAAAAATTGACGATCAGCAACCCAACAATGAGCACTATTTTATAAACACCTTTCATGATGCTCAATTCTACAGCAGATCGACGGGACTTTGAAAGCCAGTTATCGGAATGGCAGAATGAGACATTGAGACATGCCGATTTTACTGGGATTGGGTCAAAATGGTCCATTGTGCTGCTCAGTACGTCCAGGACATTGTAGAAAAAAGGGACTGATTAAAAACCAAACGTTGCCCTGGGTCAATTTCTGGGCGCTGACAACGGCTCTGAGGCATTGACATGTTGCGGCTAAGATCGGAGTAGTTCAGAATCTGGCTGGCTCCTGCGGATAGAAGGGAGAGAAGTCGAGGCAGGTCAGTCAGGCCTTCAATGCCGGCCAAGTTTTAGAAGCAACTTCACATTTTTGGGCGTAGTTCATTATAGAATGTCGGCTTCGAGGAAAAATTGATGTTGAAATGAAGATACGTTTGGCACCCATTGCCTGGAACGGGCGCGGGAGCGCGGAACCACACAGGGTGAAATATCGGATACTCTCGAAACTTCACCATCCCCAATGCTATGTCCCTACGCCGTAGGGAGTTAGCTTCCGGTGTAGTATATCCGTAGGTATGGTCTCTATTCTTCCAGAACACGTGGGGTTTGATTGTGGCTCTGAAATAAAAATCTTGGCCATAATTTTGGATCCTAAGGAGACAGAAAAAATATTAAAACACCTGGTGAAGATCGCCCGGTCGCCTCCGGGCTTCGGCCCAGCTTCGTTGAATTAGATTTCTTTCCACTCTCTTTTCGCTCCGGGGCCTCACTCTGCCCTCAAGCATTTGTCCGATGCCCCACAGCAGGCATTTTCTTCGCCTCCAATCCTCATGAAATCAATCTTCACCATGGGATTTCACCTATGCTACCCACGAACACACGGCTCAAGCGCTTCGATACCCTTTCTGCCCCGGTTCCGGGGCGCTATCGCCTACCTCGAATTATCGGAGAATTGACCACCTCTGAAACCCGGCTTTATATCTCAAGCCTGCAACCCGTGGCAAAGACAGTCGAGAGGGCGATAAGAAAACATTGGGCAATTGAGAACTCCTTGCATTGGGTTCTTGATATGGCATTTCGAGAGGATGAGTGCAGAAAAAGGAAAGATAACTTAGCTTTAAAACTTCGCAATCCTAAGACACATTACCCTTAATCTA
>DRHE01000172.1 GCA_011049745.1 Spirochaetales bacterium
AGTCTGGGCAGCTAAGAATCCTTGCCATTACTTCTGAAAAACGTGTGCAGGATCTTCCTGATGTTCCCACAGTGATTGAACTCGGATATGATGTAATATTTGCCAACTGGCGTGGTTTTTTCGGTGCACCAGGTTTACCCGAGGAGATGGCTACAGCCTATGCTGAACTACTTGAAAAAATGTACGATACTCCAGAGTGGGAAACTGTTCGTTCACGAAATGGCTGGACCAACCTCTATAAGCCAGGTTCAGATTTCTACAATTTTCTCGAGAAGCAGGAAGAAATTATTGGTGGCCTGATGCGCGAGCTAGGATTTCTATAATAGTATATTGGAAGACCCCTGACTGAATGACAAAAATTCGATGGAGATAGTCTCAATTATAGCCGGGAGTACGCAGCAATTCTGATGAGTAAGGACACGGTTGGGGCACTATTCTTTCTTGTATTATCGCTTTTGTATGGTTTAATGACCTTCAATATTCCACTCAATGTGATGGCTAAGAAGGCATTCTTTACCGCACGAACAGTTCCTACCACGCTCGCTGTTTGTGGTATCATCATTTCCCTGTTACTTTTAATCCTTCCGTCGCCAGATGCTGACGGAAGGAATTCTATTATAAAAACGTTTCGCGGTTTTAAGTGGAAACGGGCAGGGCTACTCCTGGCGTCGATGATTTTCTATGGTCTTATCATCAAGTTGGTAGGATTTATTATATCAACGATTCTATTCCTGATTGTTGGCTTCAGGATTCTTGGAGAACAACGGGTAAAGATTCTACTTCTGGCCTCAATACCATTTGTGGTTGTATTCTGGTTCCTCATAAATAAGATTCTTGGTGTATACCTTGAACCTGGGAGTCTGTTCTTTTTTTTAAGAGATTAGTTATGATTGAAGGAATACTTATCGGCCTAAAAACTGTGATAATACCTACTAACCTGCTTCTGGTTGTTGTCGGATGTTTTGCAGGAAGTATAATTGGTATGCTGCCGGGCCTTGGACCAATATCGGCAATTGCATTGTTGATTCCTATTACTTACAATTACAACCCGGCTTCCGCTCTAATCCTGATGGCTGGGATTTACTACGGCGCTGTCTTCGGCGGTTCTACATCCTCTATCTTAATCAATGCACCTGGTATATCCGGTACTGTGGCTACTGCTTTTGATGGTTATCCCCTTGCTCAGAAGGGACATCCAGGAAAGGCATTGGCTATTGCAGCATATAGCTCCTTTAGTGGTGGTACTATTGCTGCGGTCTTTCTTTTAATAGCAGCACCTGCTTTGGCTAAGGTATCTTTGAGTTTTCAATCTGCGGATTATTTTGCCTTGATGATTTTAGGAATGACTGCAGTTTCTGCCTTTGCCAGTAAGGGTAGTTTCCTCAAGGCGGCGTTAATGACCATTTTCGGTATTATGCTGTCTACTGTCGGCACCGACCTGACAGCAGGCGTGCAACGATTCACCTTTGGTCTTATGGATTTGAGTGATGGCATAAGCTTTGTATTGCTTGCGATGGCGACTTTTGCATTATCAGAAGCTTTAATCTCGGCACTAAAGAGTCAAGATGTTTCAGAAAAGATCAGGGAAGCGATTAAGGGGAAGATGAGCAGCCTCAAGCTTTCGCGTAAGGAAGTAAAAGAGATAGCGCCAACCATTGGACGTTCCTCGGTGATCGGATTCTTAGTCGGTGTTCTTCCAGGTGCCGGCGCCACTATCGCATCTTTTTTAGCCTATGGGATAGAAAGAAACCTTGCTAAGGGCAAGGATAAGCTTGAGTTTGGTAAGGGAAGCCTGAAGGGTCTGGCTGCTCCGGAAACAGCCAATAATGCTGCCAGCTCCGGTTCGTTTGTCCCACTCCTGACCCTTGGCATACCAGGATCAGGCACCACAGCAATCATTCTTGGAGCTTTGTTATCCTATGGTATTCAGCCTGGTCCTCGTCTGTTTGTAGATCATCCCTCATTATTTTGGTCTGTCATTATTTCCATGTATCTCGGTAATATTATTCTCCTGATTATCAATCTGCCTCTTATCCCTTATATTTCCAAAATATTAGCTCTACCAAAGAAACTTCTGGTACCTTTTATCATCTTTTTTTCGTTGATCGGTGTTTACTTTGTATCTTTCAACACCTTTGATATATTTATGATGGTTTTTATAGCTTCGATTGCTGTTGCTCTACGTTTTCTTGGCTTTCCCATGCCACCAATGTTGTTGGGTTTCATTCTTGGTGGAATGATGGAGGACAATCTGCGACGTGCTCTAGCAATTAATAGAGGTTCATTATCTTTCTTGTGGCAGCGTCCGATTACTTTAGTCATCTTGATTATTACACTCCTATTCTTGCTGAAGCCTTTGTTTGACACTCTCAAGAGTAAGGGTTTTAAAATGAAGTCAGATGGATGAGAAACATTTTTCGTCAATGAAAACAACCGTTTTAATTTCTAGTCTATTTATATTTTAACGTAGCCTTTTTTATAGTATTTATTACTTTGCTCTTTCTTCATAATTAATATTGTTTGACCTGGGCCTTTATAACCTGGCTCAACCTATAGGGCTTACCTGCACAGCTACACCTGAGCGGCCTTTGATAAACGAGGGTGCGTAAAAGAGCCAAAGACTCTTCCGCCCGGGTTGCCTGGCAAAAGGAAAGAAATTGTGAAAATATTTGCGATATTTGGTAAAAATCCCGGAAAGTATGTTGATTTTTATCAGGAAATCCTTAATATGTTCAATACATGATGGTTCTTATAAGCTTATAAAACCGTACAATACTAACCTATTTGGAGGCAAAAGATGAAAAATGTTTCGAGAATGTTGTTGTATACCCTGGTTCCTGTCCTTATTCTGAGTGGCACCCTGATAATCACGGCAGCCGACGAAACAGGAACGGCTTATCTTCCGGGTGTAAACGTAAAAGACGAGCATCCGAACGGTTGTGTCGATTGCCATCGCCTGGGCAGTGGAGGTCAAGACTACCGCCTCAATGTCAGCCTGACCCAGGTTGAAAAACACCCCAATATCACTAAAATTGTCAAGCAGCTTCCGGGGGACTGCCTGATGTGCCATAATGAAGGGAGCAAGTCGGGTTCTTTAAACAATATTGCCCATAAATATCATTACCGGAACCCGGGCGAAAATCACTTCGTAAGCTCTTACCAGGGGGCCTGTTTGAACTGCCATACTCTCGATC
>DRHE01000173.1 GCA_011049745.1 Spirochaetales bacterium
CCATCACAGTGAGCCCTCCCCACTGCAGAAAGGCCCAGCCCCACGAGCCGGACTCCTTGCGGATGACTGCCAGAGTGGCCATACAGGGGGTGCTGATAAGCAGGAAAAGCAGGATGCAGACCGCAACAAGCGGTGAATAGTCACTGCGTACCTTTTCCCTCAGCGAATGCTTGCCCTGTTCACTTTCCTCCACAGCATAGATAATTCCCATCTGGGCAATGAATAACTCTTTAGCGGCTAATGCACCGATCAGTGAGGTTGAAATCTTCCAGTCGAAACCCAGGGGCTTAAACACGCTTTCAAGCGCTCGTCCTATCCTTCCGGCTATCGAGTAGGAAAGCTGCTCGTTGTGTTTGAGCCTTTCAATTTGTGCCAGGCGCGCTTCTAAAGGGGACTTCACCTCTTCCAGGTAATAAGAGGCGGCCGAAAAAAGGTCTTCAGCTTTCGCATCCGCTCCGGTTCTCCCGGTAGTGTTGCCAGAGCCGCCGGCAACCTTTACCTGGCCTTGTTTCTCAAGCTCATCCACCACCCGTAATAATTCAGAGATCAGGGCTGTCTCCTGCCCAAAGTGAGTTTCATCAGCCGAACTCAAGGAGGCTGGATCATCCCTCCTCTCTGCCAGGTAAACACTTAACATTTCTATTCCCGTGGGGGAAAGACCCAGGCGCGCGCCAAGCGTGTCAAGACTACCTTTGAATGCAGTTGTCGCCTCAAGCCTTGCTGTGGTATAGTCTGTTTCGAACTCCTTTTTATGGGGAAAAGTGACCAGTACCCAGAGGATGATCGAAGCCCCGAAAATTACAGTGCCGGCCTTTCTTAAAAAAAGCCAGGCGGGCTGCCACATATGGAAAAACAAGCTCTTGGCGGTTGGAATGCGATATGGAGGAAGCTCCATCACAAAAGGATTCGATAATTCTTTAAAGATCGTTTTGCCCAACAGGAGGGCGGTAATCATAGCCAGCAGGATGCCGATCAGATAAATCGTCCAGAGCACTGGAACCTGCAAGTTTTTGGTAAAAAAAGCGGCGATAATCATAATATAAATCGGATGGCGCCCCCCACAACTTATAAGCGGAATAATAAGCATGGTTACCAGGCGGTCGCGGCGGTTTTCCAGAGTTCTGGTGGCAATGATCGCCGGCACCGAGCAGCCGAATCCAACGAGAAGAGGTATAAAGCTTTTGCCGTGAAGTCCGATCTTGTGCATCAGCCTGTCCATGACAAAGGCGGCCCGGGCCGTGTAGCCGGTATCCTCAAGCAGAGCGATGCAAAAAAACAGGAGCAGAATATTGGGCAGAAAAACCACCACTCCCCCCACACCACCGATAATCCCCTCGACCAGGAGCGATTTGAGCGGACTGACTGCCCCGGTCGGCCAAAGGGATGAAACGAAAAGGGCCAGCCTGCCGAAGAGGTACTCGATCACCCGTTGCGGCCCCTCACCCAGATTAAAAGTCAGATAAAAAATTGCATACATCGCTGAAAGTAGAATCGGTATCCCGAGAGCGCCACTCATAACTACATCGTCGATTTTGTCTGACATCTTGTGTCTGGTTTCAACCGTGGTGCTCACCGCCTCCTGGCAAGCTCCGGAGATAAATCCGTAGCGTCGCTCAGCCATTATGATTTCAGGCCGGTCCCCCAGAAGATTCTCAAGGTGGCGCGAGGATTCCTCTGCAGCAGAGAGGATTTTTTCATCCCTGATCGTTGCGATAATATCCTGGTCATTCTCCAGCAGTTTTACCGCCAGCCAGCGGGAATTGTATCTGTCTGTGGAATTGCCCTCCCGCTGGATCAATTGCATGAGGCTTTCAAGCTCATCCTCGATATCCCGGCCATAGTTCACAGTGATACGTTCTTGTTCTCTTGATTTACAGGCCAATTCCATCGCTTGAGAGAGAAGCGCCCTCATTCCCTCACGCTTATGGCTTACGGTTGGAACTATAGGTGTCCCGATAAGCTTTGAAAGCTTGCTGAGATCAATCTCAATGCCCCTTGTTTTGGCCTCATCGTTCATGTTCAGGGCCAGCACCAGGGGAACATCCAGTTCCATCAGCTGGGTAGCCAGATATAAGCTGCGTTCCAGATTGTTGGCATTCAATACATCCACTACCACATCAGGCTTTTCCTCAATGATGTATTTCCGGACAACCAGTTCCTCTGGAGAATAGGCGGTAAGACTATAGGTTCCCGGTAAATCGACAACCTTTACTCGTACGCTGTCAACAATGAACTCCCCCTCCTCTTTCTTAACCGTAACCCCGGGATAGTTGCCCACAGGCCGGCGGAAACCGGTGAAATTGTTGAATATCGTGGTTTTACCGGAGTTCGGATTGCCGACCAGAGCAATCTTGATTACTCCCGGCTTTTTTTCAGTATGTGCCAATTGCAGAACCTACCAGCCTTTTTGAAAGAACCCTCAGGGCTCGATCCAGGTGACTAATATCTTTTGTGCCATGCCGCGGCCCAGAACCAGCCGGCTGCCCTTGACTGAAATAATTACCGGCCCGCGCCCACTGTTTTTGACCACTTCGATCATGGTTCCCTGCAGAAATCCCATGGACATCAGTCGGGACTGCAGGAAAGCGCCTCCCGTAATGGACACGAAACGGACATTCTTTCCCGGTTTGATGAGGCTTAAAAGTTTTACTTCTTCTGAACTCAATTCAGCCATCCTCTCGCACCAACTGTAAATTAAATGTTTATTTATCGTGGGAATCTTGCTTATCGGTCCACTGCGACTTAAAATCTTCAATCAGCTTTCTCCTTTCATCATCTATGTCTTGCGTAAAATACTCCACAAATCTGATTAGCCGCTCGAAAATCCTTCTCGGAACGGAGTGCTCCATCCCGCAGGCGGCTTTTTCGGCCACTTCCTCTTCAACATCGAGAACATCCACAAAGAAATGGCGGAGCACCTGGTGCCTGCTTACTACCTCACGGGCCAGGGATCTGCCCTTCTCTGTTAGTGTGATCACATCGTAAGGAGCGTAGTTGATAAGTTTGCGCTTGGCCAGAGCCTGGAGCGCACTCGTTACTGATGATCCTTTGACATCCAGGCGAGCGCCGATATCCTTGGCTCTGGCTGCATGTTTCCGTTTCTCGATGTGGTAAATCGCTTCTAAGTAGTCCTCAAGGCTTTCACTCAATCTTTTACGGCTTGGGTCCATTTCACCAGGTGATCGTTTAAATGAAAGATTATAGAGATTCAGGTAATAAAAAAGATTAGGCTCCTCTAAAAGCATAAGCCTTTCCTAACTTTTGATCAAGACTTTTTTCAAAACCTGTAAAAATATTATCAATTTCAGCCCGGAATATTCATAAACAGTCTAAACGCTTTATTTTTAGCAAGATAGATGTAATGAAACCGCCATTTGCAGATTATTGGAAGGGATTGGTTTAGCTCTATGGTGTAAAATGGCATCCCCGGATGGTAAAAAAAATTTGGCCTAAACAGCAGCGAAGCAAGTGGAGTTCACGTTTGATTTGTCGAGTATATGAGGATATCAGCTTATCGAAAAAAGCTGGTCTGGTGGGATAGGTCTATTGCGATCTAAAGAAAGCCGTTTAGACACTGGTGCCGGAGCAAGCTGAAGTTTGATTAATAAGGCAGATAATTTACCCAGGCAGAGCCGCAAAAAAAGTCTGTATGAGCACGTGATGCTAAAAAACTGTCTTTGCCCAATCAATGTAAAGCTTTTCCCGCTGGCTCGGAGTGGCGTAATCACTGATCTGAAAGTTATCCGTTCTGTTCAATGTCCGGTAGCATTTTACAGACCAGGAATAGCTCTCAACCACATCTTCCTTTTCTTTCAGCCGCTTACACGAATCAAGCAAGTTGAGCATCCAGACATTTCTCGGGGCCAGGGAACCGGCTACCTGCGGCAGATCGTGAAAGCGCAGAACCCGGGGCAGAAAGTCCATAAAATGCCAGGTGTAGTCCCTGGAGGTGACCAAATCAGCAAACAAGGCCAGCGAGCTGTCCACGATGACTCCTTTTATTCTTTCATCAAGTACAGCCGCATATAGAGCCAGAGGGCCGCAGGATTTTTTTCCGATTACGGCGATTTTCCCTGCATCTACATCTGCTCTGGCTGCAAGGTACTCCAC
>DRHE01000174.1 GCA_011049745.1 Spirochaetales bacterium
CCTTTATAATATAACAAAATTTTAACATGGAGGGTTATAAAATATGAGAAAGTTAAGTATTCTGTTGGTCCTTCTGCTGGCCGCTTCCTTTGTCTTTGCAGGCGGCGCCAAAGAAGGAAAAGAACTTCCCTGGAAGCCTACTAAACCGATCCAGATAATCGTTCCCTGGTCAGCGGGCGGTTCAACCGACCAGGTAACCAGGATCGTTGCCGGAGTGCTGGAAGACCACCTTGGCCAGAAAATAGTCGTTGTAAACCAGCCCGGCGCTTCAGGATCAGTGGGAACCAAGGGCGCCTGGGATGCGCCGCATGACGGTTACACCTGGGCTGCCGGCGCCGCAGCTGACCTGGGTATTTACAAGCTCCTAGATTTTTTTGACACCACCTGGGATGACTGGGAACTATTCCTCAATGTAGCTAATGTTTCAGTAGTAGCGGTAAATCCCGATACTCCCTACCAGACCTTTCAAGATCTGCTGGACGCCTTTAAAGCAAACCCGGGAAAGATTACAGTAGCAACCGCCGGTCAGGCATCAGCCGGCCATAATGCTATAGAGGCCATCAAGAAATATACCGGGATCGATTATAAGCATGTTACCTATGACGGCGGCAATCCAGCGGTTATTGCCTGTGTAGCCGGCGAGACTGAAGTAGTCACGCAACTGGCCGTTGAAGAGGCGGATATGCTCCGGGGCGGCAAGCTAAGAGCCCTGGCCGTTTTAGCTACAGCTGATCTGTCAATACAGGGATACGATCAGAAAATCCCTTCAATCAACAAGTGGATTAAAAAGCTGGTTTCCGCGCCCAACTACTTCGGTATCTGGATACCCAAAGATGCGCCCAAAGAGGTGATTAAGACCTTCGGCATTCTCTGGGATACGGTTATCGAGGACAATACCGTTCTGCAGGAATATGCTGCCAGCCGGGGTGCGGTATTCGATCCCTCCTGGGGCAAGGAAGCAAAGAAAAAGGCCTTCCCCTTTCTCCAGGAATATGCTTATGTGAAATATGACGCCGGCCAGATAAAGATGTCACCTGAAGAAATCGGCATACCCAGGAAAAAATAAGGATCTTTAGTTAATATTCAGACTTTCATTCAAGCAGGGTATCCTGTAAAAGGGATACCCTGCTATAATTTTAAAGCGGAGTTAATATATGAAAGAGAGCAATATGGCTAGGGCTGATTTTGTTACCTCAATTTTCCTCACTCCATTCGGCCTGTTCATCTTAATAGTTTCCCTTAATATGCCCCGCTTCGAAGAACACAATGTCAACCCCTATTCTGTGCCCGGTATTTTACCCGCCTTTCTGGGCGCTATAATCACCTTTCTGGGTCTGGTCCTTTTTATACGTTCCATCAGACAGAGGGGATACAAACTTGGCATTGGTAAAAGAGCGGTGATTGGCTTTTTCAGGGATCAATCCTCAAGGCGTATTTTTTTAACCCTGATAATCAGTCTGCTTTACGGTCTGGTTTTCCTGGGTAGAATTCCCTTCTATTTAGCAACAGGCCTCTTTGTTTTTGCCTTTGTATTGATATTTGAATACCAATTCAAAGAAAGCTTTGCCAGCCAGCGGAAAAAAGTCCTGATCGCCCTGATAATGTCAATTTTAGTCTCCGGTATTGTAACCGCTGTTTTCAGGTATGTATTCCTGGTTAATCTGCCATAGCAGGATTAGAGGTATTTAATGTTTGAAGGCTTACAGATGTTCAGCGAAGCCCTTATGGGCTTTCTAAACCCTAAAAACATCTTTGATGTTCTCTGGGCTACCCAATTGGGAATAATTGTGGGTATGCTGCCCGGTCTTACCGCTACAATGGGTGTGGCCCTGATGACCACCCTGACCTTTAAAATGGCTACCGAAAATGCGGTTATTATCCTGGTCTGTATGTATATAGGCGCCATATACGGGGGCAGCAGGAGCGCAATTCTGCTCAATATACCCGGAACCCCGGCCAATGCGGCAACCGCGGTAGACGGCTACCCCCTGGCCAAGCAGGGACGGGCAGGTGAGGCAATAGGCATAAGCACTACCGGTTCCTTTTTGGGCTCAGTTATCGGCATGTTTATGCTCGCCTTCTTTACACCCCTTATTGGCAATTTCGCCCTGAAGTTCCAGTCCTATGAGTTTTTCTGGCTTTCCATATTCGGCATCGTGATCTGCGGCAACCTCACCGCACCCAAAGACCCCCTAAAGGGCTGGATCGCCGGTTTCCTGGGGCTCTTTGTCTCAACTATCGGTATGGAGAATATGCACGCTTTTAAGCGCTTCTCCTTCGGCTGGCATGCCCTAACCGGCGGTATATCCCTGCTTCCGGCCATGGTCGGAGCCTTTGGTTTTGCCGAGATTATAATGGTAATGAAATTCCCTAAATATGAAGTGGTTAAGACCAAAATTGAGCGGGTGGTGCCCCGGGTAAAGGATGTATTGAAATACTGGAAAACAATAATCCGCTCCGGCATTGTGGGCACCTTTATCGGCGCCGTTCCGGGAGTCGGTGAGGATATCGCCGCCTGGGTATCCTATGACTTAGCGCGGCGATCCAGTAAACACCCAGAGGAATACGGCAAGGGTTCTATTGAAGGCCTCATATCCGCTGAAACCGGAAACAACGCCTGTGTCGCAGGAGCAATGATCCCGGTGCTGTCACTGGCCATACCCGGTTCAGCCCCGGCTGCCGTGCTGCTGGCCGCCATGTTCATACACGGGGTAAGACCAGGACCCCTTATTATGATCGAGTTCCCATCCTTTATCTACCAGGTTGTAGCCATGGTTCTCCTGGCCACAACTGCCATGCTCATTCTCGGACTGTCCATGGTCAAATCCCTGGTAAAGGTGCTTACAATTCCCCGGCAGAAACTGATGCCTATTGTCTTTGTGCTTTGTGTAGTGGGGTCTTTTGCCCTCCAGGCACGGCTCTTTGATGTAGGCGTAATGATAACCTTCGGCATTATTGGTTACTATATGCGGGAAATGGAATACCCGGTAGCGCCCCTGGTCCTGGGTATTATTCTTGGTTCAATCCTCGATCCGAATTTAAGAAGAGCACTGATCATTTCCGACGGCAGTCTTGCGCCATTCTTCACCAGACCGATTTCTCTTGTAGTCTTTCTTATCACCCTGCTTACTATTTTGAGCAAGATGAAATGGTTTCAGCGGCTTATTTCTTCTGTTGTTCAGGGAGTAAAAGTAGTATTTAAAAGGTAACCCTGTAAAGCGAGCCGAAATTGTTGCCTCAGCATTGACAACAAAGTTGATGCTGAGGCCTTTTTTTATTTTATTCGTGACGCGGCTCTTCTGAATCTGACCAACAGGATAACCTGAGCCAGCAGCGCTGTTACGCCACATCCGATGCAAAAGAACAGCGTTGCGGTAAAGCTGAAGTACTGGTATAGCATGCCCCCTGTAGTAGAACCGACAATGTACCCACCGGCCAGTAGTGATTCATGAATGGCCATTCTGCCGGCTCGACGGGTACTGCCCGCGATACCGTGAAACAGGCTGTTGGCATAACCGGAGGCGTTGGTCAACGACAAAAGGGTAATTAATAGGGCAAATAGCGGTACTGATTGGGCTTGAGTCATCACACTTAAGAGCACAACGAGTACACCCAGGCTGACAAGCTGGTATTGTCCCTTGAAATGCCAAAAGCTCAATCGTCCTAAAACGAAGAATCCCACAGCCCTGGAGAACATCCGAACCGAGAGGATATTACCCACCAGGCTCTTGCTGATGTTCAGATTATCCTGGGCGAACAGGGGAAAGATTGTAACGATGACACCGACGACAATGAAACTGGTGAACAGACCGATCCAGGCGGTGAAGCGAAGAGGTGTGCTCTGATCGGGTTTCTGAGCTTCGGAGTTGTTCTGCTTTTCCCGATGGGTGTCTTTGCGGATTCCGGGTAGGGCCAATGCTGCCCCTGTTATGAGCAGCAAACAGCAGCAGCAGACCAGAACGGTTCCCAGGATAGGAAGCAATGGCGATCGTTCGCTGAGCAGACCGGCCAGAGCCGGACTGGCCACCAAACCCAGGCTCCAGGACAGGTTGAAGCGGGACATGGTCTTGTTCAACACTTTGCCTTCAATATTCTGGGAAAGCCAGCCCATAGCAGGCGGCCAGAAAAAAGAGACGGATAGTTTGTTCAGAGCCAAAAAGAGGAAGGTCAATGGAATCGACCGGAACAGATACAACAGGACCAGGGAAATCGCCATGCCTGCTGAGGCACCGATCATAAGAAAGCGAGGACGTATCGAGTCGAACAGCGGACGGAGAAAGAGACAGCTTAATACATAGACCAGAGTGCCTGACCCCGCCAGCAAGCCAATCAGGCTGGGGGGTGCTCCGTAAATCTCCCTCATAAAATATATGAGCCCCAGGCCGAGCATCCCCTCCCCAACAGCAACCAGGAAAGCCGAGGGGTAGATGACCGCTGTTTTACCTAATCCGGAGAGAACAACCTGAGCGCGGGTTCTACGTTGATGAAAGTACTGCATGATTTCGCTACACTATAATGAATGCCCGGCATACATGCAATTCCCTGATTCGTGCGGAATCTCTATAAGCCGTACTAAAATATTAAATCGAATGAATCTGACCGGCCCAGCGGATCCAGTCAATATTCTTGTTTTGAGCGCTGCAGGCCAGGCGTTCGTCCGCTGTCCATAGCTCAATGCCTGATTCTTCGGCAACGGCCAGGTAGAAGCCGTCGTAGGCCCTGGCCTGATCCAGTCGCTCAGCCCAACGGAAAGCGGCTCTGCAATGTTCGTCAGTTTCCTGGATAATATCGACGGACAGGTCTAATAGGTCTGTCAATGCATTTGCCCCTTCTTCAGCCGAGATCAATCCGCTATGGACAAGTCTGCGAATAGCCGATGTGCTCTCGGATAGAAAGAGGCTCGGCGATATCAACTGGACATTCTTTTCTCGCCAGCTTCTAATTAGAGCCAGAGTGTCGAAGGGTGCTATAGCGGAAACAACCGCCCAAACGGCGAGACTGGCGTCAATTACCAATCGGCTGGTCTTCGTTGAGGATATTTCCATCGCGTTCGTCCCTGTTGCTTTTGATGATCCCGGCAATATCAGCTGCAATCGGACGTTTACCACGCCGAGCCAGTACCACCCTCTTGTGTTCTTCAATACGATCGATAACAGCCAGATGATGTCGGATTTGATTATCCTCTTTCTCTTTTAACTCAAGCAGCTGATTGCTGATCAGGTCGCGCACGACCGAGGAAATACTCCGACGCTGGCGCCGGGCGATATCACGTAATACTCGATGCTGCTGAGGATCCAGCAGAATCTGTGCACGGTACATTTTCATATTCTACCCCTCCTATTAGAACACTATACACCTACATCTACACACGTGTCAAGACCCTTGAAAAGGCAGACAACAACGAAATACTTTGTCAACAGATTACTACAAACATCATAACAACTGTCTCTTATACACATCT
>DRHE01000175.1 GCA_011049745.1 Spirochaetales bacterium
AGGGCGGTACTGATCCAGCCATTTTTTCAAAAAAACCAAAATACTCAAGCGATTCCTCAACCTTGCCGGAAGCCAGCATAATCCGGCCGATCTCCAGATAGGCCAGGCTCTCACCGGCTTCCTGCTCCCGTTCCTGGAACTCTAGAAGCGCCTTTTTTGCTAAATCCAAAGCTGAATGATCCCTGCCATTGATTAATAAAAAGCGCGCCAGCACAAGAAGGAGTTTTCCCTTTGATTCATCCCTTTCCAGTGTTGCTGCCCGTTCCTGGAGTATCCTTGCTGTTTCTAAAGCCTCTTCCGGCTTTCCCGTTATAATTGCGCCTTGAAGCCGGATCGGAGATAATACCCTGGAAAGCTCCTCTTGATCCCTTAGATCGAGTTCCTGCCGTAAGAAATGATCCTCCCGGTCAATTAAAGCCATTATCTCCCTCTGGTCGAATTGAAGCAATCGTTCTTTCAGCAACCCGGGCAGCAGTTCCAGTGCCTTCTGCGCGTGGTGATTTCTGATCATGATCAGATAGGGTGCGGCAATTTCCATCAGGGTGTTCTTGCCGGCTATTTGCAGGAGATATTCCATTAATCCGGCACAAAGCTGCGGCTCCTGCTGATCAATGAGCTCTTTAAGCCTTTTCTTAAGCGGTTGAAACAGGGGATAGATAAAGTTGTTGCCGCCGATTAATCCCAGCCCGCATAGTTCCTTAAGAGACTCTTCAATATCCTCCCTGATCATACTGTTATTCTGCAGGAATTTAATAATAATATCACGGTGGACCAGGCCGGCGGTGAAATAGATGGTAAAAAGCACCCTCAGCAGGCGCAGGGGCAATTCTTCCGCCAGGCTCCAGATGGCTGTATATAGATTGGCCGGTAAAGTTAGAGCCGCATCCGGGGCCCAGGTATATATATTTTCTCTCTCTTGAATCTTACCCTTCTTCTGCAGGAAATTAAGATAATGAATAAAGGGAATTAGTTTCCCCTGAGTGATTTTCCTGACTTGCTCCTCTTCTGCTCTTGGTATTATCAAGCCCGGATAAAGCAGGGATGAAATTTGTTTGATCTCATGAAGGTTCATTGGCCTGATAGTGAAGTTACGGGGCTTCAGAAAATCAATTCCGGTTAGAAATTCTTCAGGATTTTTCTCTTTTGCTGAAAAAACCAGGGGAAGGAGTGCCGGATGACACGCCAGGTCTCTCAATAAGCTTATACAAATTCTAAGGGCTGCTGCCGGCCAGAGCGACAAATCTTCAAATATAATTAATCCAGGCAGCAGATTCTGTTCCATCATCCTTAGATAGGCCAGGACATAGAGATTCAGGGCCAGATATAGATCTTCTTCAAGCTTATCAGCACATAACCTGCCCTGATCATATATAAGATAGCGCAGAACTCCACTGACCTCCCGCCAGACTTTAAGCTCTGTGGGAGTAAAGAAGGCTGCAGCCTGCTCAAAGAGGCCTGTCTCAACACTATCGATGAATGGCTGAAAGGGTAAAAACCTGCACAACCCTTTCCTGCAGGAGAATCTCAGAACTTTCTTAGAAAAAGCCGGGGGAATAAGATGCTTCACCAGTGCATCAATCAGGAATCCTCTCTCATTTTTGCTTCTATCGTTGACAAGCAGGATACCCTGCTCTATCTCGCCATTAAGCAGGGGGCTCAGCCTTTCGAGCAGTTTATCCAGAACAATTTCACGAACCAGGCTGATTTTTCTGTTATCTTTAAGATCAGCCTTCTCCATGCTCAACCCCTGGATATAGAAGAACTCCCCACACTGCTTCAGATCAGCTTTTTTTTCCAGTATAGAGGCTGCACCTTTATCCAGCCAGAGCCTTTCCCGCCCGTCAACCATGAGCAGTGACCTCTCCAGCTGTTTTGCTGCCGCTTCCGGATTCTCCTCCTGCCTTAAGCAAAGCATAAGATTAAAGCCGAAAAGTTTTTCCTTTTTTTCCTGCAGAATATCATTCACCTTTAAACTGAAGGCAATTGCCCGATCCACATCGATCCCTTCCCTCTCTCCCAGAGAGAAAAGAAAATTTCCACCGGGCAACGAAAACAGGGATATCGCGTAATGCTTGCCAATCTCTTTCAGTTTATGACTGATACCGTTGATCAATACCCCGTATAAGGTTTCCAACTGTGTATAATGACTTATCTTTATAAACAGGTAGAGCATACCCCTATTAAACAATAAAAGTGATTGTTTTTCAAAGATAAATTAGTTATCATGGGAAAAGATGAAAAGGATAGTATATAACCGGACAAGCAGCAGTACAGTACGTATAAATATCACACCAACTGTTGAGTTCAGAGAAATCCTGAAAGTGCTCAACAACATTTACCTGCCGGATTACGACAACATCGACCATGACAACATCAAGTATGCTGTTATGGAGCTTCTTAATAATTCTTTAAGGGCCCACCGGGAAAAAAGGGTGAATAAAACAATTATAACCACCTTTAATACCTTTAACAGCCATCTGACAATCAACATCAAGGATTACGGCGGCGGCTTTGATCCCGGGAAACTGCCTTATGATCTGGAAAAAGATCACCAGGAAATCAATCCTCAATCTTCTTCCTTTATAGAATACAGAGAAAAATATAATTACCTGCGATTCGGCATGGGCCTACTCCTTGCCAAGAAAACATTTACCTGCTTTGACTTAAGTTTTTTTGACAATTATGAAAAGCAGGTTAAATGGGAATCCGGTGAAGCGGCAGGTACTATTATAAGACTCTCAACAGGAGCGCAAGAATTATGAAAACCGACCACAGAAGAGAAAAAAGATCCCAGACCTATGCAAAAGTCATCCTGATGGCTAGCGGCACCCCCGGTTATTTAAGAGACTTGAGCAAACAGGGCTGTAAGATATCATTACTCAACCCTGTGCCGGTAATGAAAGATGATGTGATCCTCTTCAAAATAATTCCGGATGATGAGAACAACATACCTGCTTTCAAGCTTTCTCTGAAGGTCTTCTGGACACGTTATGATTCACTATACTTTTCTATTGGCGGAACTGTCATTCTTCCGGAGGGAGAAGAGGATAAAGAGAGCCTTAAAAAAATCTATAATTATTACGCCGGAATAAACCAGTAAATCCTACCAGTGATTATAAGCAGTAATACTCTTTAATGGCTTTCGTTCAACCCTTTCCGTTTTTGCATCGCTATACCCAACCAGAAGGAGCATAACCACCCGCATGGAATAGGGTATGCTTAAAAGCTCCCTGATCTCCTCTTCATCAAAGGTGCATATACAGCATGTGCCCAAACCCTCATGTACCGCTTGCAGCATCATAAATGAACAGGCAAAGGTAATATCCACAGGGTACGAAAGCTGCCCATTAGGCATCCGGTAGCCGATGTTGGTTGTACAGGCCACAATAATTACCGGCGCCTCCCCGACATGATCCTGTCCGAAAGCCGCCTGCTGCAGACGTGCCCGGAGCACCGGCTTTTGAATTACCAGGAAACGCCATTCCTGTCTGTTTTTAGCCGATGGCGCCAAGCGCCCTGCTTCCAGTATCCTGGTAAGCTTTTCCTTTTCCACAGCCTGCCCACTGAACTCTCTGACACTTTTCCGTTTTAGTATCTCTGGAAGTATTTCCATTATAAGCACTTATAATAAATCATAAACTGCTGTAATGCAATCTTTTTTTTAGATCTTAAGCCTTGACTTTAGCCTTTTCCCTCTCCTATCCTGATTATAACCGATGAAAAAAGGGCTATTCCTCTTACTCTTATTATTTTGCGCACTCTGCCTCTGGCCTATTGATGGAAAGGCTGAAGTTTTAAGCCGGCTAATGGCCGACCACAGTTATTTCGAGAATCATTTTCCCAGGTACGAAGGCTCCACGGCAGAAAAAGAAGTTCTGGCTTTTATTGAAGAAAGGCTTAAATCGCTGGAAGTATTTTACAACACTTATGATTTCAGCGAATCAGATACCAGCCACTCTTTCTCATCCTGCATAGAAGCAGTTATCCCCGGAGATAAGCCCGACACCCTGATTATTGCGGTGCCGCTTAATCATCCCATGGAGGCTGAAGAGTTCCGGGACGGTTCATTTTCTTTGGCCCTGGCTTTAAGCCTTATCAGGCAGGCTGCAGAGAGCAAACCGCGCTTAACCTTCCGAGTACTATTTCTCGGTGCGGAGTATGGTGAGGATAATGAGTATCCCATGGGGAGCAGATTATTCCTGAAAGATTTCTACCCCGAGTACCAGGTTATGGTTCTATATCTTAATTTACTGACTGTGCCCGAACGCATCTCCATTCGCTCAGGAGGCCGCGGCCTGGCAGCCCCCTACTGGCTGATTGAGCGCGCCACCGAATCATTAAAGGAGGCGCGGCTTTTCTTCAGAGTAAGGGGTAATGAAAACCAGGTCTTCCGTATTGGGCTTGATACAGAAAAAACAATTATTGAGCCCTTTCTCTTTGCCGGTTATCCGGCTCTAAGCCTGGAAGGGGATTACTCTGCCCTCTCTCCGGCACAGGTAGAAGAATGGCTTCTCTCTTTCCACCTTTTTTTAGATAAATTTTTAGAACGTTTTGATCTCGGTATCCCTGAAGAGTGGGACCGCCATTATCTTTTTTTCCAGGCAAGGGGATTTTATCTTATCCTTTCAGAGAAAACCTACCTGATGGTTATTCTCGCCGTGCTGACCTCTATGGTCCTCTACTCCCTGATCTTTACCAGCCGGCTTAAGAAATACCTGAAAATACTCATGCGTAAGGCCTGGACCCTGCCACTGATCTTTGTATCGAGCTTTGCTCTGTTTCTGGCAGCAAGCTGGTTTATCCAGGGCCTGCTCTATCTGCGACGGCTGCCGCTGTTGTGGACGGAATTACCGCTTTTTTTCCTGGCTTTCAAGCTTTCCTTTGCTTTGATAATGGTCATACTGCTCTCAGTTCTGCTGCGGCGGCTGCCCTTTTCCCGTAACGGCAGTTTCTACTCCGCGGCTGCACTCTTCTTCCTCTTCCTGGATATTATCATTTTGGGGGTAATGGATATCTCCTTCACCTATTACTATGTCTGGGCCTTCGTTTTTGCGCTGCTCTTTGCAGCCAGTCCCAACCGGATAATAAAATTACTTGCCTTTCTCATTTCTCCCTACTGGCTCATTAAAAGTGTAATTGAGCTTTTTACCCTGCCAATCCTTGAATTCTGCAGGATTGTGCTGCTCTCTAAAATATGGGGAAACCTGCTTCTGACTTTCAGCATTATCCCCTTCCTGCTCATGCTGATCCGCCTGGAAATGATCTTTCCGCCAATATTACCTTCCAGAAGAGCTGTTAGGGTCCGCATTCGCTTCGCTGCGGTCGGTCCTTTGATGGGGGCGTTAATTATACTTTTTCTGCTGTACTTTCCCTACAATGAGCGGAATTTTCAACCGGTCAAGGTTGTAAATACTATTGATCTGAATGGCAACACCAGCCTGCTGGAACTCTCAAGCCCGGCCCCCCTGGGAGAGATAGGGGTTCGGGAGAGTGACCGCCTGGTAAAGATCAATACCCGCTCAACCCTCTACAGGATGCCTCTCATGGATATGCCTGTACTGCTGAAGACCACTGTGGAGAGCACCACCTTCCTTGACCGGAAAAACATTACTGTTAGAATATTCCCTGACTTAAATCTTCCCGACGACGACCTGGCTGCCACTGTGGAACAGCTCAAACCCTTTAAGGTTGGTCTGTTTCTGACTGCCCTCGATGAATTTGTGCTCTACGACTCCAATCTCCCCTACATACGCAGTACGGGCGGCAGGGAATACCGCATACTTATGGGCGCCACCCCGCCCCTGCCGCTCACTATCCAACTTACCCTGCCCCAGGGCGCCAACTTCGAACTGGAAGTTGATCTCAAGTACCATACTCTTCCCGGAAATCTTGAAATCCGGGGAGAGAATATACATATTGAACCTTTGCAGATAATCAGGAAAAAGATCGAGTTAAAAACCTGAAGATTGTTTGACAGTTTTCAAAAGCGGTTATAGGATTGTTAAAAGAAAGCAAACTGATATATTAAGGGGATTTTATGCGTAAAGCGCTGCTGATATTTTTTATAGCAATACCGGTATTTTTCTCTCAAAGCCAGAACCAGGTAGTAGACAGCCCCCTTACGGGAGCGCTGAAAAAGATTTTTCCCGCTCTTTCCAGGGGTTACATCGATTTGAACCAGAATGGCGATATCGACCAGAATGAAGATATTGACGAGGTTATTGCTGAATCCACAATTAAGGATGGGCTTATTCAAGGCAAGGAGATCCTGGATTTTATAATCAAGAATTA
>DRHE01000176.1 GCA_011049745.1 Spirochaetales bacterium
GGGTGACTCTGCGGGCGGCAGCGCCAAGCAGGGCAGGGATAGGCAGTTCCAGGCTATACTGCCTCTCTGGGGAAAGATGCTGAATGTAGAGAAGACCAGAATAGATAAAGTTATGGCTAATGAAAAATTGATGCCTGTTATTTCTTCCCTGGGTACGGGTGCTGGTAGTGATTTTGACCTAAGCAGGCTGCGCTATCATAAGGTTATTATTATGGCTGACGCCGATGTTGATGGATCTCATATCAGAACCCTGCTCTTAACCTTCTTTTTCAGATATATGAGGGAGTTGGTGGAAAAGGGACACATATATATTGCCATGCCGCCTCTTTATAAAATTGTTATTTCAAAGAAAGAATATTACGCCTACAACGACCAGGAACGGGATAAAATACTGAAACGTAATAAGGTTATTGCCGGCGGGGCTAATATCCAGCGATATAAGGGACTTGGTGAGATGAATCCTGAGCAGTTATGGAATACCACCATGGATCCTGAACAGAGATCTATGATGAAGATAAAAGTGGATGATGCGGTTGAAGCTGACGAAATATTCACAACTCTAATGGGAGATAATGTACCTCCCCGTCGAAAATTTATCGAAGATAATGCCCTTTCAGTATCGAATCTAGACGTATAAGTGATATTCAGGAGAAACAGGTGCAGAAACAAGAAGGCAGAGTAATACCGGTAAATATAGAAGATGAAGTAAAAGAATCTTATCTGAATTATGCTATGTCCGTTATTGTCAGCCGGGCCTTGCCGGATGTACGGGATGGATTGAAACCGGTACACCGGCGAATTCTCTATGCAATGAGTGAAATGGGCTTAAGACATGATCGTACCTATAAGAAAGCCGGAAGAATTGTTGGTGATGTACTCGGTAAGTACCACCCCCATGGGGATCAATCCATCTATGAGGCGCTGGTTAGGATGGCTCAGGTTTTTTCACTTCGTTATCCGGTTATAGATGGGCAGGGTAACTTTGGTTCTGTGGATGGCGATCCCCCGGCGGCCATGCGATACACCGAGGCAAAGCTGGCGAAGATAACAGATCTTATGCTGCGGGACATAAAAAAAGAGACAGTTGAGTTTGGTCCCAATTACGATGATTCCATGGTGGAACCCTTACTGCTTCCAGCGGCCCTTCCTTTTCTGCTTATAAATGGGGCTTCCGGTATTGCTGTGGGTATGGCTACCAATATACCTCCCCAAAATCTAACAGAGATAGCAGCAGCTGTTGTAGCTATAATCGATAACCCAAAGCTTTCCTTTGATGAGCTATTAAAGATTGTAAAAGGCCCGGATTTTCCAACTGCAGGAATTATATTCGGTAAAGAGGGTATAAAAGAGGCTTATAGCAGCGGCAGAGGGAGAATTACGGTTCGTGCCAGCGTTTCTCTGGAGACCCTGAAAAATGGTAAGGAAGCAATAATTGTCCATGAACTGCCCTATCAGGTGAATAAAGCCAACTTGATTGTTCGTATTGCTGAACTGGTTAGAGAGAAAAGGATCGAAGGAATATCTGACCTGCGTGATGAATCAGACAGGGCAGGAATGCGCATTGTTATTGAGCTTAAAAGAGGTGTTATTACCAAGGTAATACTGAACCAGCTATTCATGCATACGCAGATGCAGATCCATTTCGGTGTTAATTCTCTGGCACTGGTTGGCGGTATTCCCCGGCTCTTAACCCTGCGGGAGATGATCGATCATTATATTCTGCATCGTGAAGATGTAGTTGCCCGGCGCATCCGCTTTGAGCTGAAAAGGGCGGAAGAGCGCGCTCATATACTTAAGGGCTTAAAGATAGCTTTAGATAATATTGACGAAGTAATAACAATTATCAAAGCCTCGCGTACTGTTGAAGCAGCCCGCAGTAAACTGATTACGCGGTTCAGTCTTTCTGAGAAACAGGCACAGGCAATTCTGGATATGCGGCTTCAGCGGTTAACCAGTCTGGAAACCAGGAAAATAGTTGATGAGCTGAAGGAACTTATCGCCACGATCAAGCGCCTTAAAGATCTGTTATCAAGTCAGAAAAAGATTTTAGGAGTGGTAAAGGCAGAGACTATTCAACTTTCTGCAGATTTCGGCGACGAGCGGCGAACGGAAATTATTGATTATGAGGTTGAGGAGATCAATATCGAAGACATGATAACCAAAGAGAATATGGTAATTCTCATTTCCAATAGAGGGCTGATCAAGAGAATTCCCATGTCTTCCTACCGCAGCCAGGGGCGTGGCGGTAAAGGGTCAATGTCTACCCGTAAGAAAGATGATGATTTTATTGAACAGATTTTTATTGCCTCTACTCACGACTATTTTCTTTTTATAACCAGCGAGGGAAAGGCTTACTGGCTTAAAGTTTTTGAGATCCCTGAGGCAACCAGACAGTCAAGGGGACTAAGCATTAAGACCCTGCTATCTATATCAAATAATGAAGAGATAACAGCAGTTTTATCTTTTAAGGGTTTTAAGGAAGAAAATTACCTTTTTATGGCTACCAGCAGGGGTATTGTGAAGAAAGTGAGGGTTTCTGATTTTTCAAATGCCAGGACCAGGGGAATCATAGCGATAAATCTTGATAAGGGCGATAAGCTGGAAAGCGCCATGCTCACCAGAGGCAAGGATGAGATTTTGCTAATTACCAGCCACGGATACGCTCTGCGTTTTCATGAAGAAGCGGTAAGGGCAACGGGCCGCTCTTCGCGGGGTGTAATTGGCATAAGGCTAGGTAAAAATGATGAATTAATCGGTGTTGCTCTGGTTGATGATAAGGGGGCGATGCTGTTGATTTCTCAGTACGGCCTTGGCAAAAGAATTGCTTATAATAACTTTATTCCCCACAGCAGGGGCACGCGCGGACAGATCTGCTATGGAATCTCTGAGAAGACAGGCGAAGTAATAGGAGCCCTCTCGGTAAAGCGGGGCGATTCCCTGGTATGTATAACCTCTAAGGGAAAAACAATCAGATTGAGGCTGAATGAAATCCCTGTGCTGGGAAAGACTGCTATGGGAGTCAGGTTGGTACGAATCTCCAGACCGGATCTGGTAATGGGTATTGCACGCATCGCTAAAAAGAAAGCCTGATCGATCAATTTTAAATGTTTCACGTGAAACATTTTTGACCCCGGAGCATCTGTAGAAACCATCGCCGGACCGCTGGATGTTTCACGTGAAACATCTTTAGCTACAGCCATGATCTTTGTTAACATAGCTTTGGTAGTCTGGGGCGCCAGTTGCAAAAAAAGCCTCTCTTGTTGAAAACAATATTTTTTTAATAGCATTGCATTTTTTATTGAACAACTGCTCTAAGAGCGTTTTAATAGGGATATCGCAATCTTCGATCACAACTGAAAGGTAGATTACGATGTGCTATTATTAGAAGAAAATTTTGTTAAACCTGCAGCGAAGCTTCAAGCAAAATAGCAAAATTTTTGATTGTGATTGTAATAGTAAAAGGAAGAAAATATGATTTTCGCTTTTGCCAATCAGAAGGGTGGTGTAGGAAAAACAACAACTGCAGTCAACCTGGGAGCTTATATTGCTGAAGTCGGTAAACGGGTGTTGCTCGTTGATTTTGATCCACAGTGCAATATGTCCAGCAGTGTAGGCGCAGATATCGAGCTGGCCGGTATCTATGAAGCGCTGGGCAGCAATATTGAGGTTCAGCAATGTATTCAGGAAACAACAAACCGGAACCTTTACATTATTCCTTCAAACATAAATCTAACCGGAGCCACAGTTGAGCTGGTTTCTGTGGAAAGGAGGGAGTACCAGCTAAGAGAAACTCTGCTTAGAGTGGAGAATGAATTTGATTTTGTCTTTATTGACTGCCCTCCCTCGTTAGGTATCCTTACTATAAATGCGTTGGTGGCGGCCAGCAGGGTTATCATACCTTTGCAATGTGAGTACTTTGCATTAGAGGGATTGAGCCAGCTTTTAAGCAGCATAAATATTGTGCGCAAAGAATTAAATCCTTCTTTGGATATAGGCGGAATTGTTTTTACTATGTACGATATCCGTACCCGGCTGGCTCACGAGGTAGTGCAAGAGGTAACAGGATATTTTAAAAATAAAGTATTTCAGACTATTATTCCCAGGAATGTCCGTTTAAGCGAAGCGCCGTCTCATGCAAAAACCATAAACCAATACGACCCGGATTGCCTGGGTGCGAAAAGCTATAAAAGATTAGCTGAAGAGGTGATTAGGCATGTCTAAGAAAGTTCTTGGTAAAGGTATAAGCGCTCTATTTGAAATAAAGCAGGATAAAACTGCTGTTTCTTCTATCCGGCAGCTGCCGCTCTCTTCGATCAGCAGTGCTGTTTATCAGCCGCGAAAGACATTTGCGGAGGAGAGTTTGGCGGAATTAGCTCAATCAATTGAGCAGAAAGGGATTATTCAGCCGATCCTGGTAGAGGAGTCCGGTGATGGGAAATATAGTATTGTTGCCGGGGAAAGAAGGTTCAGAGCCGCTGCTATGGCAGGGCTGGAGATGATACCTGTGCTTGTCAGAAGCTTCTCGGAACAGGAAAAGCTGGAGATTGCTTTAATTGAAAATATTCAGCGGGAGGATCTTACCCCAATTGAGGAGGCTTCAGCTTTTAAAGAACTGATGAATAGAGCGGGATTGAGCCAACAGGAACTTGCTCAGCACATCGGAAAAGAGCGCTCCACTATAGCCAATAGTTTGCGTCTTCTGAAGCTGCCCCGGCATATGCAGGGGGCTATTGAGTCAAGGAATATTACGCCGGGACATGCAAGGGCTATTCTATCTTTAATAGATAATACAGACCAGGAGACGCTTTATAAAGAAATAGTTAAACAGGGGCTTTCGGTACGCGCGGCTGAGGCATTGGCTGATAAACTTAACCGGGGCATAAGAAAGGGGGAAGATAGTACTAAAGACAAAAAGCCCCTTTCAGAGAGAAGGAAAAGTGTCGAATTACTCAGCCTGGAGCAAAAATTTATTGAGTGTTTAGGTACCAGGGTAACAATAAAGGGATCAGATAAAAGAGGGAAGATCCAGATTGATTATTTTTCTTTGGATGATCTGGAAAGAATTTATTTACTGATTGTGAAAGAGGAATAGCGGTTAATAGACGTGGTATTGGTTCCCGGCTATATCCGAGATTAATTATGCCCGTAGCCACAGGCTGGAAGTATATAACACAACAGGTGGAAGGAGTTAACTCTGAATAAGCTGGAGAGAGTTGATAACGTATTAAAGGGAATCGAGGTGGATCGTCCCCCGGTATCACTATGGTACCACTTCGGTGTGCAGCACACCGGCGGAGAACGAATAGCAGAGATATCATTAGAGTACTTCAAGGCTTATGATTTTGACTGGTTAAAGCTGATGAATGATTACTTTTATCCCTTTCCAGAGGATCTTGAGGGAATAAAAACCAGTGAGGATTTAAAGAGGATCAAACCATTCGATATCGAGAAATCGATATGGAAAGAACAGCTTAAGGCAATTGAGATTATAGCGGCTGAACTTAAAAGAAAGGCATATTTTACTGACACGGTTTTTGACGCCTGGCAGACTTTTAGACGCACCCTGGCTGGTGAGAACCTTAAGTGGTTGATGGATAATGAACCGGAGGCTTTACTCGAGGCTTTGGTGATAGTCAACAATAATCTAATTGCTTATTGTAAGCGCTCTTTAAGCTTGGGCGCAGCAGGTATTTTTCTCTCAATTTCGCCAAGTTACGAAATAATGACCAGGGAACAGTTTTTGAAATTCCAGAAACCCTTTGCCGTCAAGCTTTTGAAAGAGATCTCTTCGATTGGTAAGATGAATACTGCCCATATCCATGGGGATGACCTGTACTTTGATGAGGTACTTGATCTGCCCGTAGCAATATTAAGCTGGTGGGATCGCGGTTCTAATGGCCCTTCCCTGGAATTTGTTAAGGAGAACTTTCGTGGATGTGTTATGGGCGGTATTGATCAGAAACTGGTTTCCAGGAACACTCTGGGGTGGTTGAAAAATCATGTGCGTGAGGGAATTAAATTAGGAGGAAGAAAACGTTTCTTTTTAGCTAGTGGCTGCAGTATCGATACCTGGCTCTACCCGGGCTCAGTTAGAGCTGTTGTGGATACTGCAAAAAAAAATTATAACTTCTTACCTCATACGAACTGAAATCAATATTTAGAGAACTAATGAAAGAAAATAATTTTTGGAACTTTGTCAGAAAGAACATAATAGGCAGGAATGTCAAAATTATAACCCCCTTCGGTGAACGGTTTGTTACCTATGCGGATTATACTGCTTCAGGAAGGAATGTAACCTTTATAGAAGAATTATATACTCGAGCTGTATGGAAATACCCATACTGAGGATGATACCACGGGCAATTGTACAACTGAACGTCTGCATCAAGCGGAAAAAATTATTAAAAAATCAGTAAATGCCGGGAATAATTATAAGATCATTGAGGTGGGGACAGGAGCTACAGGCGCCGTACATCCGACTTCAGCAAATTCTAGGGCTCTATATCCCCCCTGCTGCGATTGATAATTTTAAAAAGATGGCGACAGGCTATCTCCGGAAAGAAGAAATGGATAGCTTTAATTCCTATCTGTTATTGAAACGCGCGGTTGTATTTGTCGGTCCATATGAGCATCATTCGAATGAGGTATCCTGGAGGGAATGTTACGCTGAGGTTATCGAAATTGACCTTGATAGCCGGGGCCTGCTTGATCTTGCTGATCTGGAGAGGAAGGTTTCTAAAGCTGAATACAGAGATCGTTTTAAGATCGGCGCATTTTCGGCTGGATCTAATGTATCAGCCATTAAAACACCGGTATTTGAGGTTGCCAGGATTCTTCATCAAAATAGTACCCTGGTCTTTTTTGATTATGCGGCTGTTGCACCTTACACTGAGATCAATATCTGTCGGGACCAAGATAGTTTTTTTGACGGTATCTATTTTTCCCCACACAAATTTTTGGGTGGACCGGGAAGCAGCGGTATTCTAATTATCAATGAGAGGATCTACCGGAAGGATCTACCTCCCACTATAGCGGCAGGCGGCACCGTGGATTTTGTTAATTTTAATGATCAGAAATATAGTGCGGAAATTGAGGTGCGCGAGAAACCGGGTACCCCGGGTATACTGCAAACCCTGCGAGCGGCATTGGCCATGGAACTTAAGGAAAAATGCAACCTGGCAGATATTGATCAAATAGAGAGTGACTACATAAAAAGGGCTTTAGAGAGGTTTTCCACTTTCCCTGATATTGAGATTATTGGCAACCTTGCTCCTGAAAATCGGATTGCTGTTTTATCATTTAATATTAAATGCGGCTCTTCATATCTGCATCCCCGTTTTGTGGTTACTCTACTTAATGATCTCTTCGGCATTCAGAGCCACGCCGGCTGCTCCTGTGCCGGGCCCTATGGCCACCGGATGCTGAAGATTAACCGGGAAAAATCATTAGAGTTTAAAAAACTCATAATGAGCGGACAGGTCGGGATAAAGCCAGGTTGGGCGCGGTTGAACTTTCATTTTCTGCTTACTGAAGCGGAGTTTCAGTTTATAGGTGATGCAATCAGCTTTGTTGCTCAGTACGGAAAATATTTTCTGCAGCTCTATAGGTTTGATATTCATACGGGTAAGTGGCGATATAATGGCTATGCGGAAGAAAAGATAACTTTCGGGCTCGATGAAGCTTTACAAAGATGGGAAGAGAAAGAAGAAACTATTACTTTCGGGATCGATGAGGCTTTAGCTATAGAGGATGTAAAGCCGAAAACCGATTATAAAACTGCCTAGAGCTTTATCCTGTTTACTTAGAGCAGGCCCATAAACTGGCTCTGGAACTTACAAGCAATTTCAACGAAGCAGAGATAGAAACCACTGAGGCGAATCTGATTCCCTTTGTATATCAGTTGTAAGGCTAATAATAGCTAATATATCACTACGATATATTAGCACATATACATATCTAGGCATACAAGAAGGGCCGCCATTTATTGACAAAGGCGAGGCTCTTAAGTATATTGAGGACACAACTGGAGAGGTGTCCGAGTGGTCGAAGGAGGCGGTCTTGAAAACCGTTGAACCTTAGAGGTTCCGTGGGTTCGAATCCCACCTTCTCCGGATCAGAAGCTGTTTCTGTCAATCGGGAGAGGTGCGAGAGCGGCCGAATCGGGCTCCCTGCTAAGGAGTTGTACTCGCGAGGGTACCGTGGGTTCGAATCCCACCCTCTCCGTTATGTGCCCATAGCTCAGTTGGATAGAGCGTTAGATTGCGGATCTAAAGGCCGGAGGTTCGAATCCTCTTGGGCACGTAATCAAAGAGGAGAGATGCGAGAGCGGTTGAATCGGGCGGACTCGAAATCCGTTGAGCTGCTTGCCAGTTCCGTGGGTTCGAATCCCACTCTCTCCGTCCTGGCAGGACAGCTTAGGGCAGCTTTTTGAAATAATTTTTGGAGAGATGACCGAGAGGCCGAAGGTGCACGCTTGGAAAGCGTGTGTGCTCGTAAGGGTACCGAGGGTTCGAATCCCTCTCTCTCCGTCCCCCCTTAGCGATGAAGGTCGGGCCATACGCTATTAATTGTTGCCCAATTCCGTCAGGACCGGAAGGTAGCAGCGGTAAGCAACTTGTTAATGAGACGTAAGCGGCTTGATTGGAGCTAAGGGGTTTTATTATCCCATTTATTATCCCCATAGCGGTCATTGACCTCACGGGACTTCGATTGTAAGATTGCCTATGGCATATGAAGTAACTGCAAATAAAGAGAGACCCCAAACATTTAAAGAACTGGTGGGACAGGAGTTTGTAGTCGCTACTCTTACTAATTCCATAACACAAGGTCGTATTGCCCATGCCTATCTTTTCTCAGGTCCCAGAGGCGTAGGAAAAACATCAGCCGCCAGAATTCTTGCCAAAGCTTTAAACTGTGAGCAGGGTCCTACAGATAATCCCTGCGGTTCATGTGTATCCTGTAAAGAGATTACCCAGGGTAATTCCCTGGATGTAATTGAGATTGACGGCGCCTCCAACACCGGTGTTAATGATATCCGGGAGATAAAGGATGAGGTACTGTTTGCGCCCAACAGCTCGCGCTATAAGATATATATAATTGATGAGGTGCATATGCTCTCCAACAGTGCGTTTAACGCTCTGTTAAAGACCATTGAGGAGCCGCCTCCATATATTGTTTTTATCTTTGCCACTACCGAGATATACAAAGTCCCTGCCACTATCCGTTCACGCTGCCAGCAATTCAATTTTCGACTGATATCTACAGAGCAGATAAAGGTGAAGTTAAGGGAAGTAATAAAAGGAATGGCGATTGAGGCAGAGGAACAGGCCCTTTTCTGGATAGCGAAAGAAGCTACCGGATCGCTGCGCGACGGCTATACTTTGCTCGATCAGGTTATTTCCTTTTCAAATGGAGCGATTACCTTTGAACTAATCAGGGATAAGTTGGGAGTAGTGGGAATAGATGAGATCAATGATATCGGTAAGCTTCTGGTTGGTGGTGAATTAAAGGATGTTCTTGAAAAAACATCAGCTCTTTTGGATAAGGGGATATCTGTTGAGCAGTTTGTAATTGACCTGGCCGAGTACTTCCGCAATTTGCTATTCATAAAGAGCGGAGTGAGAAGGGAAGCTCTGCTTAGTTATCCGGTTGAGAGTTTTTCTAAAGATATTCTTGAAGCTCTATCCCTGGAGCAATTGGAAAAGGCAACGGAGATGGTGCTGGAGCTTTTTCGTAATCTGAAATTCTCGCTGAATCAGCGTTTTGAGCTGGAGCTGCTGCTGGGCAGGTTGAAAAGGCTCGATGAGCTGATTACGCCTGCAGAAGTAATTGAAGCACTAAAGAAACTTAAGGCGAGTATTTTCGGACGGGTTGAAACAGTTGAATTGGCAACTGCTGCCGTTGATGGAGGTATGGAAAAAAATATTGACCAGGTTCAGCGGAAATTCTGGGAAGATCTGATCAATTCATTAAGGAAAGAAAAGCTTGCCCTGGCTTCTTCTCTGCAGAAGGTGGAAAGCTGGAAACTGGAAAGTAATGAGCTGGTTCTATATTTCAAGGGCAAGAACAAATTTTCGGGTGAGATGGTCTGGAAAGAGAAGGACACAGTTACGCGCAAGGCGGCTGAAATAATGAATAGTGAAGTAAA
>DRHE01000177.1 GCA_011049745.1 Spirochaetales bacterium
CTTAACAGATCCCCTTCCCTGTCATTCCGCCCCGGACCTGCTCACCGTCTGGATCGTAATACTTCCGGCCTGATCCTCTATTCCCTTTCCCTGTCCGGCGCCCGGAACCTTTCTCTTTTTTTCCGGCAGGGCGCTATCGATAAATATTACCTTGCTTTGATGGATGGCAAACTGAGTAAAGAGGAGAGCTGGATCGACAGAATAGAGAGAAACTCAACAGACAAACGTTCATTTGCTTCAAGCAGCGGCAAACAGGCTGCCACTGTTGTACGGCCGCTGCTAAAGCGAAAGGGTAAAACCCTGGCCCTCTGCGCCATCACCACCGGGAGAACCCACCAGATAAGGGCGCAGGGAATGTTACATGGTCATCCACTGTCAGGAGATATTAAATACCAGGGATCAAATATCTCCGGAGGCTACCTGCTTCACTCAATTTGCCTGCGTCTGAAAGAGGATAAAGCGGAAATGTTTTTCCCTCCCCTCTGGGCGCCCCTGCCGGTAAAGGCCCACCGCCTGCTGACTTCTCTTTTTAGCACTCCCCTGGTTATGGAAACCTTAAAATCAATCCATGAAGAACTGCTGCCTGAAGAAGGGCGACTATGAAGAATCGCGGCCATGAGATTACCACCACAGCCCGCCTTGACAATCAGCAGGAGAAAGTCAAGTATTAACTTCAATATGTATACTTTAAAGTCTCTAGTGCATCATCTGATCTGGGTATTTAAAGGGATTAAAGTCTTTGCCCTGGTTGGAAAAAGCGGAACCGGAAAAAGTTTCCGCGCCAGACTTATCGCTGAAAAACATGGAATTGACCTCATTATTGATGACGGACTGCTGATCCGTGATACTAAGATATTGGCCGGCCGGACCTCAAAGAGAGAAAAGGGAGTCCTTCCTGCAATCCGGACAGCTCTCTTTACCGACCCTGAGCATGTACTGGATGTAAAGCGGGCGCTGAAGAAAGAGAAGTTCAAGAGAATACTGATAGTCGGCACCTCAGACAAAATGGCCAGGAAAATCGCCGGGCAGCTGGGATTACCATACCTGGCTAAAATTATCACCATAGAAGAGATAGCTACCCAGGAGGAAATTGAAGCAGCCACCAGATCAAGAAACACGGAAGGGAAGCATATTATCCCGGTTCCCGCCATTGAAGTGAAGCGCAACTATCCCCATATATTCTTTGACTCGGTAAAAGTATTTTTTAAAAAAAGTCTGCGGTTCGGTAAAAAAGCAAAAATATTTGAAAAAACCGTAGTACGCCCGGAGTACAGTAAACGGGGAAAGGTCACCATATCGGAAACAGCTATGAGCCAGATGGTCATGCACTGTGTCAAAGAGTATGATGCTGACCTGCTGGTTGATAAAATAATTGTTTCCAGTGACCGTAATATGTATTCCTTAGAAGTAATCATCAGGGTACAGTTCGGCGCCCAGACAGCCGATATCCTCTTTAAGCTTCAGGAGTATATTTTAAAAAGTATAGAGCGGTATACCGGGCTTATTCTAAAAGAAGTAAATATAACTATAGGCAGTGTCATCAGGAAGATAAATGGAAAAAAATAATTTAACCAATATCTTCCTCTTCATTATAACCCTCTTTATAACCGGGATAATCTTAAGACTGGCCCAGCCGGTTATTATCTCAATTCTGATTTCCCTGCTTTTAGCCTATGTTATGGACCCGCCGGTGGCTCTTCTAAAAAAAATGGGTGCGCCTCTCTGGCTTTCCGTACTGATAACCGCTTTTATCTTTCTCGGGATTTTTACGGTCTTCGGTATAATAATTTATTCCAGCCTATTGGATTTTGCCCGGAAGTTCCCGGTCTATCAAATGAAACTTACCGCTATGCTCAGGGAGACTATCTCAAAAATCCAAATCTACTCTGACGAAGTCTTTGAAACCGATCTACTCGATGAGCTGAAACATATTCCCATTACCTCAATTATACTTTCCATGGTCGGTTCCATAATCAATATCCTGCTGAAATTCCTGGTTATCTTTGTTTATGCCCTGCTCATCCTCTACGGTAAATACCGCATTACCAGTAAAATTATGCGCAGCTTTCCCAAAAAAAAGGGAAGGAAGATAGCCATAGTATTAAAACATATAGATGAGGGATTGAGAAGATACCTCGGTGTCAAGACTTTAATGAGCCTCTTAATCGGCTTCTGCACCACAATTATACTCTTCTTTTTTAACGTGGAATTCGCTATCATTCTTGGCTGCATCACTTTTCTCTTAAATTTTATACCAACTCTAGGCTCAGCCATAGCCGTCATGTTCCCTCCCCTTATTGCCCTGATCCAGTATGGCAACTATTCCAGGCCGCTGTGGATTCTATTTACCCTTATTATCTTTCAAAACCTGATCGGCAATCTACTCGAACCAAGGATAGTAGGGCACAGGCTTAAGGTGACTTTGACCGTGATCTTTTTTGCCCTACTCTTCTGGGGCTGGCTCTGGGGCGCGCCGGGTGTGCTCCTGGCTATTCCCATGACAACCTCAATTAAGATTGTTATGGGCAATATACCCGCGCTGCAGAGTTATTCACGCATGATGGAAAAGACACCGAAAAAAACAAAATCTTCTCCTAATTCTGTTTGACAGGGAGAGAAAGGCCTATTATCATTTAATAGGGGTAAATATGCTATTACCTTTAAAATCTTGCATGTTCAACGCAAAAAATAATCAAGTCCAGCGCCCGAATATATTGGGTTGCACTTTTGCTTTAAGAACTTCGGTTGCAGATGCAATCTGTGCTGGGAAGAGGATCTTTCTGCTGTTATTACTGATTACCTTAATCACAAATCTTTATGGTCAGCAAAGAGATTATTTCATCTGGACCTCTGATCATTACCGCATTTTATCTGAGGAGAGCCAGAGCAGGGCTGAAACTCTGGGCTGGAAAATGGAAGCGGCTTTAACGCTCTATAATGATTATCTGCACCTGGATCTTGCCGGACTTTCCTCACCACTGAATGTACGTATCTTTAAGGATAAAGAAACCTTTAACAGCTATCTGGAAGATATTTCAACAGAAATTCAAGCGGATTTTGTGCTGGTTTCTTTTTCCGATCTCCGGAAAAATGAGCTGGTCTGTTTCGATACACCGGGAAAGAAATTCAACACATCACTCCTGCACCAGGGGTTTATACAATACCTGAAAGCCCTGGCACCCGATACTCCTATGTGGCTGCGCACAGGCCTGGCTGCTTACCTGGAAAACGCCGCTTATAACCCTGACGAGCGTAAGTTTGTCTGGAAAGTAAACCTGGCCTGGTTAGAAACCCTGCAGAAAATCATTTCAGGTGAAAAAAGCTCTCACAAGTTAGGAATAACCGAGCTGACCTCGTTGAGCCGCGAGGCAGCCTCTTTCCGCCTGGAAAGCTTCTACGCGCAGGCCTGGGGGCTGGTTCACTTCCTTATCCATTCACCTGAAAAGAAATATAACCGCATCATCTGGGATGCTGTGGCAGCTCTCAACAGCAACACCTCCATGGTCAACCGCAAGCCTTTCTCCTGGGTCCCGGCCAGAGAACTGAAAGAAGATTTTGAGAATTTTATCCTTTCCCTGAAAACCTTTAATACCCTGATCCAGGAGGGAAAGGATTATTACAGCGCCGGGGAATATAGCCGCGCTGCGACAAGTTTTCTTGGTGCCATGGAACTGAACCGGGACAACAATAAATCATATTATTACCTCGGTTTGACCCATTATGCGCAAAAAGAATACGATCAGGCTGAAAAACGCTACAATACAGCTCTCAACCTTGGTATTGACCCTGCTTTAATCAACTATGCTCTCGGGGTAAATTCTTTTGCCGCAAAGAGATACACCGAGGCAGAAGAATATCTGATACGGGCCAGAGATTACGACCAGGCAGTCTACACTGAAAAGGTAGAGCCTCTGTTGAAGCGCCTCAAAATATTAAAATAGAACTGCTTACACCTTTTAAGGTGTTGTTTTTTTCCTAAAGAGAAGAGAAGCCGCACTATTAATATCCTTAATAGAGGGCAACAGCGGTTTAGTTGAACTTTTGAGAAAATCACAGATTTCTCGCAGGGGAATTCCCCGCCGTTTAAATAGATGACCCTGAAGAAAAAGGTCTTCCATGAGGCAGGCCAGCAACCGGCCTCTTTCCAATTTTTTCCCCGGCTCCTGCCGGATTCTATTATCAAGCCTCTCCAGCCCCTTAAGTAAAGGCAGGCGGCCTTTTCCTCTTTCAGCAATCAATCCATCCAGGGCAGGCAGAATTACTTTAAGGAGCTTCACACGCCGCAGCAGATAAAAAATAGATACCGATTCTCCGCTCTGAAGTATTTTATAGATCTCCTCGGTAATTCTCTCACGTGAGCACTCTCCAATCTTTCCATGGAGCTTTTTTATGGCACTGCTCAAAGTTTGAGGAAGTAAAATACCGGTTTGCACTGAATATTTAATTGCCCTGATCATACGAACCGGGTCTTCTGAAAATGATCTCTCTGCGGGTGTAAGGGTACGCAAACGGCTGCGCTTAATATCTTCAAATCCACCCACATAATCAATAATTATCTGCTCAAAGGGACAGTACAGCAAGGCATTAATAGTAAAATCCCGCCGCCACACATCTTCCTCCATAATCCCATAGATATTATTGGAAGCTGCTTTTTCCAGTGAACGAAAGGTGGAAACTTCAATAACATGATCACTACTGTAATAGATATGTACTATTCTGAATCTTCTGCCGATAATTCGGGAATTAATAAAAAGAGAGCGGATCTGTCTGGGCCTGGCATCGGTAGCTATGTCAAAATCCTTTGGTTGACTGCCAAGGAGTAGATCCCGAACTGCACCGCCCACAATATAGGATTTAAAACCAGCTTTCCTGAGGCGGCGTATTATTTTTATAGCTGAGGAGTCAACACCCTGCAGATCAATTCCATGTTCATTACGGGTGTATATTTCGGCCTTTTTAACCAGCTTGCCGTCTGGCGACAGGCCGTAGCGGATTCTCAATAACTTGCTACCATTCTTTTTTAAGATAATAAATACATTTGGCAATACCAGTCAAGCCTCTTTCCCGGCTTGTGCTGCCACAGGCAGCAGGCTTGACACTCATTATTACAACACAGTAGCATTTAGGCCAATGGAAAAACAAATTGAACCGCGCCTCTTAAAAGGTTTTCGTGATTTTTTACCGCAAATGGAACTTTTTCGCCGGCAAATTATGAGAAAACTGGAAAAAATATTCCGCCTCTTCGGTTTTCTGCCAATAGACACTCCGGTTTTGGAATATGCTGAAATACTGCTCGGCAAGGGGGGCGGGGAGACTGATAAACAGGTTTACCGCTTCCATGATCATGGACAGAGAGATATTGCTCTGAGGTATGACCTTACAGTACCCTTTGCCCGCTTTATGGCTCAACATTTGAATGAACTTGCCCTTCCCTTTAAACGTTACCATATAGGCAAGGTGTGGCGGGGAGAGAACACGCAGCGGGGCCGCTACCGTGAATTTACCCAGATCGATTTTGATATTGTCGGAGTAGATTCCGCTTCCGCCGATTTTGAAATACTACTTTTAATGTTTCGCTCCATGGCTGCTCTGGGCATAGAAAAATTTAAAATCCATTTTTTCCACCGTGGGCTCTATAACAATCTGCTCAAACATATTGGTTTGGAAAAGAAATCTATTGATATTCTGCGGGCAATAGACAAGTCAAAAAAAATCGGAAAAGAAAATGTTGCCGGGCTTTTAAAGGAATGCGGCTGCGGAGATCATATTGAAAGGATTCTCTCATTTATCCAGCCGGGAGTAAATTTTAATGAGACCCTGGAAAATATCACAGCCCAGATTGGCAGCGATAGCCAGGAAATTACCCGATTACATGATATTCAGCAATGTATCGCTGATATGGGTTTAGACAACTTTTTTTTACTCGATCCTGCCATTACCAGGGGACTGGACTATTATACAGGAATAGTGTATGAAACCTTTCTTACCGATATACCACAGATAGGCTCCGTATGTTCAGGAGGGCGATATAATAACCTGGCTTCGCTCTACACCAGAGCAAAACTTCCCGGTGTAGGTTCCTCTATCGGCCTGGACCGCCTGATCGCTGCTCTAGAAGAACTTAAGCTCTTGAAAGAAATAACTGAAACAATTTCCACACCGCTGCTGATTCTCTTTCTTGATCAGAACCTTCTAAGCTATTACCACCAGTTAGCCGCTGCTTTCCACGAACGGGGAATCGCTGCCGAGGTTTTTCCGGTTAAAAAGAAACTGTCAGCTCAATTTAATTACGCCCAGAAAAAATCAATTCCCCTGGCCCTTATCTGCGGCGAATTGGAGATGGAAAAGGGTTCCGTTACTATTAAGGATCTAAGAAGCAGGCAGAGCTATGAGAACTTAATACTGGAGCAAGCAATAGCCAAAGTGACCGAGCTTTCACCCGGCTGATCATCCAGATGCACCCCTTTAAACTGCCAATATACGAACATAAACAACTGATTATCAATGCCCTGGCAGAAAACCAGGTCATAGTCGTAGAGAGCCCCACCGGTTCCGGCAAGACAACTCAAATTCCCCAGATCCTCTATGAAGCAGGTTATGCTGAAAAAGGAATTATCGGCGTTACCCAACCCCGTCGCATAGCCACCCTGTCGGTTACTGAATTTATAGCCCGGCAGATGGATAAAACAATTCCGGATACTGTGGGTTATTCCATGCGCTTTGAAGATCAAACAGATAACAGCACACGTATCAAGATCATGACCGACGGCATCCTGCTTCAGGAAATTAAAGGGGATTATGACCTTTCCAAATATAGCCTGATTATGGTGGATGAGGCACATGAACGCAGCCTGAATATCGACTTCATTCTGGGACTGCTCAAACGGGCATTGCGCTCCCGCCCTGATTTTAAGGTAATCATTTCATCAGCTACAATTAATGCTGAGATATTCTCGGAATATTTCGATCAATGCCCAATAGTTAAAATTGAAGCGCCGGCTTATCCGGTAGAAATAATCTATGATCCTCCGCAGCCGGAAAACAACCTGGATGCCATACTGCAGAAAATCTCAAGAATTGTTTCCCGCACCGGGCTCGAAGAAAAACCGGGCGATATTCTTATTTTTCTGCCGGGTGAAGGAATGATTAAAAGCTGCGTCACAAATCTGGGGAATCTGCCCTCAAGAAAAAAAATGGAAATTATTCCTCTCTATTCACGTCTTGCCAGGGAAGAGCAGGAAAAAGTCTTTCACACTTTTCCCGGTAAACAGAAGGTAATTATCGCCACCAATATCGCTGAAACCAGTATTACTATAGATGGGGTTACTTCGGTTATCGATCCCGGCCTGGCCAAGATCAATTTCTACAACCCCCAAAGTTACACCTCTTCCTTAGTCGAGGTTCCCATATCCAAAGCCTCTGCTAACCAACGCAAAGGCAGGGCCGGCCGTACTCAACCGGGAAAATGTTACCGGCTATACCAGGAAAAGGACTATGAACGGCGGCCCCTCTATACCCTGGAAGAGATATATCGAACCGACCTTTCCGAGGTAATTCTGCGTATGGCAGAGATCGGGATCAGTGATTTTGAGAATTTCGACTTTATTGCTCCCCCTTCCCGCGCGGGTATAATCAGCGCCGTGGAGACCCTGCGCTTACTGGACGCTATCGATGAAAATCGGGAGCTCACTGCAATCGGCAAACTCATGGTGCCCTTTCCCATTCTGCCCCGGTTATCCAGGATGGTGGTTGAATCCATCTTGAAGTATCCCAGGGTTTTGGACGAGGTGTTGATCGCCGCTTCTTTTCTTTCTACCAGGTCACCCTTTCTGCTCCCTCACGGAGAAGAAATTGAAGCGCGGAAAGCCCATCACACCTTCCGTGATCCCCTTGGCGACTTCGTTTCCTACCTGAAACTCTTCCGTAAATTCACGGCAAGCAGGAACAAGGAGGAGTTCTGCACCACATATTATTTAGATCATAAAACCTTGAGCGAGATCTGTAGCATTAAATTGCAGCTGCAGGATATTGCCGGCGATCAGGGCATGGTAATAGCTTCCGGAGGCGGTTTTACTGATTACCTCTGCTCAGTATCGAGGGGACTGATCCAGTTTGTATGCGCGCGCTCAGGAAGAGGGGTCTATAAAACCCTGACAGCCGGAAAAATCCAGATCCATCCCGGTTCAGTAATGTTTAAAGAAAACCCCGATTATATTGTGGCCGGAGAAATAGTAAAAACGTCCCGCACCTACGCCCGCTCGGTTTCTCCCCTTAGATTCGAATGGCTGCGCAGGATATCACCACTGCTCCACCGCAATTTGTCAGTGGGAGGCTATTCACCGGGGGGAGCTCGGAAAAAACGTGATTTCACCAACCACATAAAGATCGGCAGCGGTATTTTTAAGATAATTCTGGAAAATGGGAAGCGTAAAACCGTTCTTCTTCCCTGGCAGGAAATTAAACCCCTGATCCCTGATCTTGATCCCACTCTACTCACGGATTACAGAAATCTGCGTGGAAAAATACTCTACCATGGATTGGAAATCCTCTCCGGCGTGCGATTGAAGAGTATTATCCAGGTTCTTCCTTATCTGCATCCTGAAATGAGCATATTAAACTCCTTTCCACGAAACTCTTTTTCACCTCCCGATCTGGAATTTAAGGCAAAGAGAGAGTTAGGCAGGCTGCTCGAGCTGTGCCGCGGCCGAAAAAAACAAAAGCAGCTCGGCTTTCTCGCCCTCTATACTGATGGAAAAGGGAATTATTGGTTTAAATGTGTAAAGGGCTTCCATCTGGCGCTCAATGAGAGTCTGGCCAGTTTAGAAGCTTTAGCAGATGAGCCGCAGGGGTTGCTGAAAGGCGAAGCGCGTAAAATAGTAAATTCACAATACCGCAACCTTGCCCTGCTGCTGGAAAAATTGTAACCGGAGCTGCTTTTCTACGCCGGGGATTATCTTTTCCCGGGCTCTGCCGGGATCAATATTTCTTCATTACCCTTTGCCGAATATTTTATCGTCCCGTTTTTAAGGAAAACCTGTATATTGGACTTCACCTCTTTTTCTGCAATTCCCAGGTGATCCCGGGCCCACTCCAGAAAAGATGCGATATTTACCCTTAATCCCTTGAAGGTGGAAGTGCCGTACTCCCGGGCATATGATTTCAAGCCGCTTAAAACCTGGCTCTGCTGGTTAGTACACATTATGGATTGAATCAGGGAGTTTGCTTTACGCAGACGTTCAGATAGTATTCTGATCATCTTCATGGCAAAGTCAGGATTTTTTTTAATCATAGATTCCAAGAGGGCTTCATTCATTACTAAAAGCCTGCTCGGCTTTATAGTAACAGCCGACGCCGAACGCGGTTTTTTTTCCACTAAAGCCATCTCGCCGAAGATATCACCCGTGTGAAAAACAATTAATGTTTTAGTTGAAGCTGAGGAAGTGCGTTTTCGAATTTCCACCTCGCCCTCAATGATAACATACATCTCCTCACCGTGATCACCCTCTTTAAAGATCAC
>DRHE01000178.1 GCA_011049745.1 Spirochaetales bacterium
CGCCCCCTTTATTAAAGTGGAGGCCACTAAATATACGGAAGTCGGCTACGTGGGACGCGATGTAGAATCCATGGTACGCGATCTGGTTTCCGTTGCCATTTCCATGGTAAAACATGAAATGCAGGAAGGTGTGCGGGAGGAGGCACAGAAGCGGGCTGAGGAAGATCTGCTCGATTTTCTCCTTCCCGGAAGTAAAAAAGTTGTGACCCCGGTTAAGCCGGCTGTGGGTTTGAAGCCGGGCAGTGAAGAGGCGCCTGCTGCGGCAACTCCTTCGCAGATAACCGGGGGTGATAAATACAAATCCACCCGTGGAAAGTTCAGGGAAAGATTGCGCAATGGAGAGTTTGAGGAAAAGCTGGTGGAAATAAAGGTCTCCAGGGCTCAGGCGCCCGCTCTTGAGATATTCTCCGGCATGGGCTTTGAGGAGATGGATATAAATATTTCCAATTTGAGCAATATTTTCGGAGGCAAGAAAAAACTGAAAAAAACCAGGATCAGCAGGGCGCGTGAGATACTCATAGCTGAGGAAATGGACAAACTTGTAGATATGGAGCATGTTTCCGAACTGGCAATAGAACGGGTGGAGAATATGGGAATTATTTTCCTTGATGAGATCGATAAGATCGCGTCCAAAGAAAACCGGGGCGGAGTCGACGTTTCACGTGAAGGAGTGCAGCGGGATATCCTGCCCATTGTTGAGGGCTGCAAGGTAAATACCAGGTATGGAATGGTGGATACTACGCATATTCTTTTTATTGCTGCAGGCGCCTTTCACATGAGTAAACCTTCGGACCTCATTCCTGAGCTTCAGGGACGCTTTCCGTTAAGAGTAGAGCTCAATGCCTTGACCAGCGAGGACTTCATGAAGATCCTGACCCAGCCCCGGAACGCCCTGATTACACAATATGTTGAATTATTAAAAACGGAAAAGGTTGAGCTGGAGTTCTTAGAGGAGGCTATAAAGAAGATCTCAGTCATTGCTTCTGAAGTGAATTCCAGAACAGAAAATATAGGCGCCCGCCGGCTGTATACAATTTTAGAGCTGGTTCTGGAAGATGTTTCTTTTAATGCAACGGATATCAGCGGACAGAAGGTGCAGATAACTGAAAATTATGTAGAGGAGCGGTTGCGGAATATTATTGAAGATCGCGATCTGACCCGGTTTATACTGTAGGGCTAATTGAGGAGGGATTTATAACCGAAGTTATTAGAAGGGGTGAATTGAAAAGATGTTTATTAAGGGTTCATTCAGCAAGAATATTAATATTCTAAAAATGAGTATGGATGCGGCACTGCTCAGACGCAATGTAATTGCCAATAACCTGGCAAATTCAGAAACTCCCAATTTCAAGCGGAGCGTAATCAACTTTGAGGCTCAATTGAAGCGCGCTTTGGATTCGGAGAAGGTCAGGCAGCCGCACCAGCATGTGACTGACCCGCGACATATTCCCTTCTACCGCCCCATGGATTACCGTTCCGTAACCCCCCGGCGGGTACTGGATTACCTTACTACTGCAAAGAATAATGGTAACAATGTGGATATGGAAGAAGAGATGATGCAGGCCCTGCAGAACCAACTGCGTTATCAAACTATGGTCTCGATTGTAAATAGTGAGTTCGGCAGAGTTAATTTGGTGCTTAGATAGGAGCTTATTTAGATGGGAATATTTACGAGCATTAATACAGCGGCAAGCGGCCTGACGGCACAGCGGCTGCGTCTGGATGTTATTGCCAATAATATCGCCAATGTGAATACCACCAGAACCACAGAGGGCGGGCCTTTCCGGCGCAGCCGGGTGATATTCCGCCCCAGGGTTTCGCAACCCTACTGGCGCAGTCCCTTTTTGCCCGAATACCTGGATAATGGTGTAGGCAAGGGTGTACGGGTAATAAAAATTGAGAAGGATACAGATGCCAAGAACAGGCTGGTATATGACCCGACCCATCCGGATGCTATACTGAGCGGTCCGAAAAAGGGTTATGTTGAGTTTCCAAATGTAAATACAGTGAATGAGATGGTGGATATGATTGCCGCCACCCGGGCTTATGAGGCCAATGTGGCCATGATAAACGGCTCCAAGAGCATGTTTCTTAAAGCGCTGGAAATTGGGAGGTAGCAGATGGATTATCTGGCGGTCAGAGAATTGAGGGGTGACACTATCAGGCTTACCCGCACCGACCCTCGTCATTTAGGGGGCTTCAGTAAGGCGAGCAAAGCGAGCGCAGCGAGCAACGTGGCGGCTGTCTCGCCTGAAGCTGATTTCGGAGAGCTTTTAGCCAGGGCCTTTAATCAGGTTAATGAACTTCAGCATAACAGTATGGAGCTCGGTCAACGGCTGATTACCGATCCGGAGTCAATTGATATCCACGATGTAACTATAGCTATGGCTGAAGCCAATCTATCTTTATCTATGACTAAAGCAATTGTAGATAGAGCGCTGCGCGCTTACAAGGAGATAATTAGTACGCGATAACCTGTCATAAACCGCATGGGGAGGGGACATGAACGAATGGTTTAAAAAACTGATAGAACAATTTAAGAATCTCTGGGCAAAGTGGAGTGTAACCCAGAAGATTATACTTGCTTCAATTGCCGGGGTGGTCTTAGTTGCCTTTATCCTGATCATATCCTTCAGCGCCTCACCGAGCATGGTACAGTTGATCGGCACACCCATCCGGGATGAGGGAGATCTCTCCAGGATTGTTACCAGGCTGGCTCAGGAGGGGGCCAGGTACCAGGTAACTTCTGACAGCCGGATCCTGGTTGCCGATGAGAATACAGCCAGAAAGATGAGAGCCATACTGATACGGGAAGATCTTATTCCCATTCAAACTGATCCCTGGTCCATCTTTGACATCGAACGCTGGACCCTTACCGACTTCGAGAGGGATGTAAATTTGCAGCGGGCTATTACCAAGAATTTAGAGCAGCACATACTGGCTTTAGATGATGTGGATGCGGTCAGTGTCACCCTGGTTGTGCCGAAAAAGGAACTCTTTGTAGAGGATCAGGAAGCGGTTACCGCGTCGGTAATACTGACACCGCGGCCTTTTTCAGATCTACTTGAAAATCGAAAAAAAATTGAGGGTATAGTCAAGGTTATAAAATTCGCTGTAGCCGGGCTTACAGACGACAACATTGTGATTACCGACCAGAATGGCATACAGCTCAATATCTATGATGAGCTTCGTGATGTGGACCGGATTGAGATTGCCCGCAGGGAGATAAAAACCAAAAAGGACCTGGAACAGCAGTATAAGCGGGAGATATTCAGCGCTTTGAGGCAGATATTCGGACAGGACCGGGTGCAGATTGTTAAGCTTGATATTGATCTGGATATGAGCAAGAAGACAGTTAATACCGAGGAACATTTCCCGGTGACCATGAAGAAGGATAATCCCCGGACTCCCTTTGATGAGACTCAAGTAGTGCCTTCGATCACCCTTTCTAAAGAGACTATCAATGAGAGTTTCAAGGGAACCGGCTTTAATCCTGAAGGCCCCCCCGGTCAGGAGGGACAGACCCCACCGGCCTATAAAGATCTTTCCAATCTGGTGGGAGAGTATAGCAAGGCATCCCTGATTCAGAACGAGGTGGTAAACAAAACCAATACTCTGGAAGAGAAGTCTCCATGGAGAATTGACAGGATTTCACTGGGTATGGCAATTGACGGTATGTGGAAGCGCAAGCATGATGAAGCGGGAAATATACTCTTTGAACCGGACGGAAGCATTCAGCGGGAATATATTCCGGTTGCCGACGAGGATCTGGCAAAGGCTAAAGCCTTGATAAAGGATGCAATAGGTTACAGTCAGGACCGGGGTGACTCGGTTACAGTGGAGCATATAAGGTTTGACCGTACGTTGCAGTTTGCTCAAGAAGATGCGGAGCTGCGCCGTCAGGGGCAGTTGCGCAACACCATTCTTTCGATAATAATCGGTATAGGGGCCATTCTGGTGGCAGCCATTGTGTTCCGCCTTATTTCCAAGGAGATGGAACGTAGGAGGCGCTTGCGTGAAGAGGAGCTGGCCAGACAGCATCAGGC
>DRHE01000179.1 GCA_011049745.1 Spirochaetales bacterium
CAGCTGGCCAGTATAATCGACAACAACGATATCGACGTGATCCACAGTCACTACGCGATACCGCACGCGGTGGCAGCCATCCTGGCCGGCAACATCGCGAGGCGAAAGGTGCGGACGGTCACCACGCTGCACGGTACCGACATAACGCTGATTGGCTCGCATCCCACATTCAAGAACATCACGAAATATGCGATTGAGGAATCTGACGTGGTTACCGCCGTCTCGGAATTCCTCAAGGAACGTACTCAGGAGGTGTTGGGCATCAACGGCGACAAGATACAGGTTGTCTACAATTTCGTGGATCGTCAGTGCTCCAATCCGGACCTCAAGTGCTGGTGTTGTCACAAGCCGGCGCCCGACAAAAAGATCATCGCGCACGCATCAAACTTGCGGCCTGTGAAGGCGCCGCTCGATGTCATAAAACTGTTTGCCGGGATATCCGAGTCGACTTCCTTCAACACCGAGCTCTGGGTTATAGGTGATGGCCCAATGCAATCGGAGATGATTGAGTTCTGTCGGAAGCTGGGCATTGAAAAGAATGTGAAGTTTCTCGGGATCCGTACGGATCTTGGCAGGATCCTGACCTGCTGTGATCTTTTCCTGCTGCCCAGCAAGGAAGAATCTTTTGGACTTGCGGCGCTCGAGGCTATGGCCTGTGGGGTGCCGGTGATAGCCAGCAGGTCCGGTGGTCTGCCCGAGGTAATAGACGACGGCGTTTCCGGCTGCCTGATTGACGTTGGCGACATTGAGGCCGGCGCCGAGATGGGCAGGCGCTTGCTTGTAGACGAGGATTTCGCCAAGTTGGTCATACATGGAGGGCTGGAGACGGCTTTTAACAGGTTCAGGCAGAGCAATATTGTCAGCCGCTATGAAGCTCTTTATCATGTTGAGGAAGGGGCGCCCGTGGCCACGGGATGAGTGGCCGGCGTCCGTTTTTTTGCCTGTGCGAACAGGCAAACTTTGCCGGATCGACCACGATTTCCCCGCTATATGGGGTGTGGGTCTAGGTATAGGCAAAGGTCCGGAAAATCATGGGCAACATCCTGCAGAACCAGGGGATTGATGTTTATCCCCTTGCTTATTCCGCCTGCGGAACCCAGGATGCCGAAGTGAATGATTACCGGTATTTTATAAGAATTGCACACCTCCCACAGGTCGTAAAGAGAGCTGTCATTCAAGGGTTGATTAAGCGCTGAACCCAGTATCTTGTAGCCCTTAAGACCAAGGTTCTTGATATCATGCTCCAACACAGCCGCAGATTTTTTAGAAAATGGATGGTGATGAGCAAAAGCAATAAAACGGTCCGGGTGATATGAAGCTACGTTTGCCAGGCGCTGGTTGCCGCCCCCGGAAACAAAGACCACCTTTTCAATATTCTTCTTCGTAATATCCTCATACCACTTATCAGCCGCTTCCCGGTCATCCCTGATCTCTACCCGCTGTTCCGGAAAGTTATACGCCTTGCGCCACAACTCCGCCTGGGTCTGGTTGGTTTTGCTGGATTTGCTTAATACTACCGGCAGCTTATAGCCGGGAAACCACTCCCCGGAATTGGGGAAATGGCAGTGAAAATCAATAACCCGGATTCCCTGGATCATTCACCACCCCCTATATTCCGGTTAATCTGCTGATGTTCCCTGCCATGATCAGGGAGAGCTCCTCACTCTTCAAGCCGCTCTCCCGCAGTATTCCCAACTGGTCCTTTAGAATACCCTCCCGGTAGCCCCGGGTAAGCATACGCGAATCAGTGCCGAAAATAATCCGCTCAGGGCCAAATATGTCCAATGCCCGAACAAATACCTCGCTCAACTCAAGCTGGTAGGGCAGATACTTAACCCACACATTGGTGCCCGAGGTGTCTACATAGAGGTTATTCACATGGTAAGCCAGAAAAAGAAGCTCCCGGAAATAGCCCGAACCGAAATGGGGAACTATTATATTGACTTCAGGAAAGTCCCGCAGCACGGGATGAAGCTCTAAGGGGTCAGCGTAGCGTAAATCAGTATCATAGCTCAAGGTTATTCCCAGGTGGAACATAATGGGTATGGACAGGGCTTCAGCCTCTTCATAAAGGGGATAAACCGCCCTGTCTGAGGGCAGGAAACACTGGGTAGGCGGATATAGTTTCAAGCCTGCATAGCCTTCTTCCTTAACCCGCTTTCTCAATAATTCAGGCGCCCGGGGATCAAGCGGGTCAACAGTACAGAAGCCTGTGAACCTGCCCTTGCCGGCGGCTATAAAATCAGTAAGCTCATCCTCCTCAGGGTATAAGCCAATAAAGAGAGCTTTATCCAGCCCGCAGCGGTCAAGCTCTGCACACCAATCCGTGGCAATCTTTTCGAGGGGGTCGTCATTCTCTTCGGAAAACCCGGTGTTATACTTCCTGCGAAAACCCTCCTGCCAGGTACCAAAAGCTTTTTCATATTCCGGGCCCTTCTCCTTGACCCTGGCTTTAACCCTCTCGGTTAACTTTGAGGTAAAGATATGCATATGGCCGTCAATTATCTCTATTCCATCGATCATCTGGTGAACCTTTCATTGCCTTTAAATTTATATATTTTTATATTCGTTCCGTAAGTTAAAGTCAAGGCGGCCGATTTTTGCCTTAATTTTCCTTAATCAGTAAAACCAGAGGAATACCTGAAAAAGAAATCACGGCTGCGATCAGGTATGAGTTTTTCATGCCCAGCCAGTCGCTTAACCAGCCAATGAGCATAATAGTGAAAGAGCCTATGATAAAAGTAAGGGTCATAAAAATGCCATTGGCAACCGCAGGGTAATCATGGGCCTTTTCCTGTACTAAAGCCAGAAGCACGGGCGTAGAGGCAAATATGAAAAAGCCCAGCGTCACCAGCACGGGTATAAGCCAGAAGCCTGTAGAAAAAATGAAGAGTACCATCAAAAGAGGAGCACCAACCGCCTGTATCAGCAGCATATTTCTGCGGCCGATTAAATCAGAGATTGATCCGGAGGCAAAGGTGCCCGCAGCGCCGGCCAGTTCAAGTATGGAGAGGGAGATGCCCGCCAGCCACAGAGAGCTTCCCTGGTCTGTAAGATAGGTGGGCAGGAAAGCGGTTAGAGCCGTTGTGATTATGGCTCTACTGAAAGTTAATCCCGCTATCAGCAGAAAAAAACCCCTTAATTCTCTGATCGCTTTGACCGCACTCCTCTTTTTATTCACTGCATGGATGGTACGCAGCTTGCAGATATTCTTAAGACGCATATATCCTAAAATCCCGCCATTTTATAGCTAGGTCACGATATGCTTACAGTACAGGTACTTCGTCAACCAGTTTTTTAAACAGATCTTTCTGGGTCTTGGTAATCTCGGTCAGAACTTTCCTATGATTCTGCAGTTCGATTATCTTGAGTTTCTTCAGTTCATACATAATCTCTTCGGTCGTGTACTTCTTGCTCAGACCCTTTTCTCTCATGGTCTTGTGAATCCACGAGGAAATAATCAGGGTCAAGA
>DRHE01000180.1 GCA_011049745.1 Spirochaetales bacterium
AGGTGATCATTCCCCAGCCCCATCCGGATATTAAGGAGTTTATTATCCATGGAAATAAATGAAGAAAATATTCGCCGCCTGGTTGGAGAAATTGTCCGGGAACTGGATCTTTCGGGTTCCGGTGTATCAGGAGCCGGCAGTACAATAGCGGCTGGTCAGGATAGAGCCGGAATTTATGCGGATCTGGATGGAGCCCTGAAAGCAGCTGCACAATCACACCTGGAATTGATGAACATGACCCTGGAAAAGCGCCGTGAAATTGTCCAGTGTATGCGAAATACTATCTGCGATAATTTAGAGGAACTGGCTCGGATGGCTGTCGAGGAAACGGGTATGGGCCGGATAGAGGATAAGATCGCTAAAAACCGGGTAGCTGCCCTGAGTACGCCGGGACCGGAGGACCTGGAGCCCTTAGCCTATACCAATGATCACGGCCTGACCCTGGTGGAAAGAGCTCCCTATGGTGTTGTCGGGGCTATTGCTCCAAGTACCAATCCCACCGAGACCATTATCAATAATGCTATCGGTATGATCTCAGGGGGAAACTCGGTAGTCTTCAATTCCCATCCCGCGGCTGGCGGAGTATCCGCTTTTACCATTGCCCTGCTAAATGAAGCAATCATTAAATGCGGCGGTCCGGCCAACCTGATCTGTGCAGCAGCCAACCCTACCCTGGAAACAGCTCAAGCGTTGATGAAAGACCCCAGGGTCTCGCTGCTGGTGGTAACGGGCGGACCTGCTGTGGTTAAAGCGGCCATGAGCAACTCTAAAAAGGTTATTGCGGCCGGGCCGGGCAATCCTCCCTGCGTGGTGGATGAGACTGCAGATCTGGTCAAGGCCGGACGCGATATTGTGAATGGCGCCGGCTTTGACAATAATATTGTCTGTATCTGTGAAAAGGAAATCCTGGCTGTTGCCTCCATAGCGGATAAGTTGATCGCAGAGATGGAAAAAAACGGCGCTTTTCTGCTCAATAGTGAACAGACTGAACGAATAACCGGAATGGTGATTGCTGATGCGGGAAGACCCGGCCATGAGGGTATGGCCAACAAGGAATTTGTGGGCAAAGACGCCCAGGTTATTGCCCGGGCCGCGGGTATAGAAGTACCCGGTGAAACCCGCATCCTGCTCTGTGAAGTAGAGCGGGATCATCCCCTGGTATGGACTGAACAACTGATGCCGGTAATTCCCCTGGTCAGAATGGCTGACTGCGATGAAGCTATAGATTTTGCCGTAGAGTGTGAGCATGGGTTTCGTCATACGGCAGTTATGCACTCCCTTAATATTGAAAAACTTTCCAGGATGGCCAGGGTGATGAACTGTTCTCTCTTTGTTAAGAATGGTTCCTCCTATAACGGTCTGGGTAACGGCGGCGCCGGCTTTACCTCTTTTACCATTGCCAGCCCAACGGGCGAAGGCTTTACCAGGGCGCGCACCTTCACGCGTGAGAGGCGCTGCGCTCTGATCGATTATTTTAGGATTGTATAGGGGAATAAATGAAACTGGGAAAAGTTATCGGCACCGTGGTTTGCAGCCGGAAAGAAATTTCTCTAGAGGGGATCAAACTCCTCCTGCTTCAACCACTGGATGAGAAGCTGAAAAACTCTGGCAATCCTATTACGGCCTGCGACACTGTACAGGCAGGGATCGGGGATATAGTAATGTTTGAGGGGGGGCGGGAAGCGGCTTTAGCCCTGGATAATTGGTTTAATCCCTCGGATGCCACTATTATGGGAATTGTCGACCGGGTGGAAAGGGAAGAAGGCTGAAATGGTGCTGGCAAGAGTTACGGGAACTGTAGTATCTACCATGAAACTTGAGGTTTTAGAGGGATATAAAATATTGATCGTTCAGCCGCTCAATGACCGGCTGAACCCGGCAGGAAAAAGCCTGCTGGCTATTGATACGGTTCAGGCCGGAACCGGGGACACGGTTTTAGTTCTTGATGAAGGCAATTCGGCGCGAATGATCTTAGGCAACCCCACAGCTCCGGTGCGGACCCTGGTGGTTGGTATTGTGGATGCGGTGGTTAAGGGGAATTAATCATGGTTGAGATTAGTGAAATTGTGAGAAAAGTAGTAGGTGAGCTCCATTCAGGGAGTAATCCGGAAACTGCTGATATCAATAAAAAAGATAATGTTCTGCGGGTTGCGCTGGGCTCTGATCACGGCGGTTTTGAGGCAAAGGAGATTTTAAAGCAATATCTTAAGAGCCTTGGTTACCGGGTCACCGATGTGGGCACAGACAGCAGGGAGAGCGTGGATTATCCTGATTTTGCAGTGAAAGTGGCAAAAAAGGTGGCGAGCGGAGATTGTGAGCGGGGGATTATGATAGACGGCGCGGGCATAGGTTCAAGCATGGTGTGCAACAAGGTGCGGGGCATAAGAGCCGCCCTCTGTTATAATATGAAAACAATTACCAACAGCCGGGAGCATAATAACGCCAATGTCCTGACCCTGGGTGGTCCTTTGCATGCTCCTGATGAGCTCTGTGAAATGGCCGGGGTCTGGCTCGAAACCCGCTTCGCCGGCGGCCGGCACTGGAGCCGGGTCAACAAGATGATGGCTGTAGAAAGGATCACTTAATATGGATCAAAAAGAACTGATTGAAAAAATAACCAGTGAGGTTATTGCCAGGCTTAAAGATAGCGGTATGGAGAAGGGGAGTGAAAAGGCTGCCGGGAGCAAAAGCAGCGGCAAGACGCTCACTCCTGCGGATGTGGCGCCCTACATAGATCATACCCTGCTCACACCGGATGCTACCCAGGCACAGATGGATCAACTCTGTGCTGAAGCAGCGGAGTATCACTTCTATTCGAAGCCCTTTGAGCGGCTCTCCATAGCGCCCAATGGGAATCCCACAACGGCGCAGACTTTTACACCGCTTCCGCGCAGCTTCCGCGCACAGAAG
>DRHE01000181.1 GCA_011049745.1 Spirochaetales bacterium
CGGGTTTTGACTGAAACATTTTAATATGTTAGTTTAAGAGTCATGGATAATGATATTAAAGAGATTATTGATTTTGCTCTGGAAAGGGAAAGGGAATCCCAGGAGATCTACCTGGATTATGCCCGTAAGACACAGCGTATGGGATTCAGGCAGCTTCTGCTGTCCATGGTGGATATGGAGAAAGAGCATGAGAATAAGCTGAAAGAGCTGAAAGAGGGAAAAGGCCGATCTTTTCTTTTCGACGGTACTCAGAGTCTTAAGGCGCGGTTCACTGATTTTATGGTGCAGGAAGAGTTCTCCCCGGATATGGATTATGGGGATTTTTTAGTGCTGATAATTAAACGCGAAGAAAAGGCTCTGAAATTGTATGAAGAGCTTGAATCTCTGGTTGCCGATACTAAAGTGAAAGAGCTATTCAGCTGGCTGGCTGAAGAAGAGAAAAAGCATAAAGCCTGGGCCCAGGATCGTTATGATCTGGAGATCTTAAAAGATAATTGACAGCCCAACCCTGTTCAGGCCTGGAGGATGAATATGACCTCTGTTGCCCTGAAATTTGGCCAGACGCGGCATAATTTTTGTTCATTTATTATATCAATAATCTCCAATACGGTAATACTGTTTTTGCGGCAGTGATCGATAAAATCCCGTCTGGTGCATAGATGAATATTGGGCGTGTTGTACCACTGGTATGGCAGGTCCCTGGTAACAGGCATTCTCCCCAGAAAAAGGAGCTGTAATACCAGTTTGTAATAGCCAAAATTGGGGAAGGAAACAATTGCCTTTTTACCCACCCGGAGCATTTCTCTAACCACCAGTATGGGTTTATAGGTCGCCTGCAGGGTCTGGTTTAAGATCACATAATCGTAGCTGCCAGATGTATAATCCTTCAGTCCTTCATCCAGATTCCCCTGAAAAACAGATAGACCGCGGGCAATACATTTAATGATCATCTCTTCTTCAATATCCACTCCTCTGCCTTGAACATTTTTTTCCTTGATTAAGCGAGAGAGGAGCTCGCCGTCGCCGCAGCCCAGGTCGAGTACGCTGGAGTTCGGTTCGATAATTCTTACGATCTGATTATAATTTAAATGGGGCCGTTTTGACTCAGCCACGAATGCCTCCCAGAAATGAGCTGATGATAGAGCTCTGCCGATCAGTTTCCAGTAAAAAAGAGTCATGTCCATATGGACAGTTAATCTCGATGTAGGAAACATCTTTCCGGTTTTTAGTTAGGGTAAATACAATTTCCTTTGACTGGTAGGAAGGGTAGAGCCAGTCTGAGGAGTAGGATACAACCAGGAATTTGGCCCTGGTTCCAGCAAAAGCCTCATTCAAGCCGCCGAAACGGGCGCCCAGGTCGAAGTAGTCCATAGCTTTGCTTATATAGATGTAGGAGTTGGCGTCAAAGCGCTCTACAAATTTGTCCCCCTGGTATTGAAGATAGCTTTCCACTTCAAACTCGTTGGAAAAATCATAACCATACTCTTCCCTGCTCTGAAGCCGCCTGCCGAATTTCTTATGCATGGCTTCATCAGACAGATAGGTTATATGTCCCGCCATTCTGGCAATGGCCAGACCGCGGGCAGGGATTTCTTTGCCATAGTAATTGCCGTTCTGCCAGCGAAAGTCGGACATAATAGCATTACGGCTTAAGGCGTTAAAAGCTATGCCTTGAGCGGTCATCCGCGCAGTAGAGGCAAGGATAATAGCAGATCTTACCTTCTCAGGAAAATAGACGCTCCACTCTAAAGCCTGCATGCCTCCCATTGAGCCGCCGGCCACAGCGAAGAGTTCGGAAATTCCCAGGTGGTTGAGCAGCTCATTCTGCGTTAGCACCATGTCATTAATGGTGATCAGAGGAAAAGAAAGCGCGTAGGGCTTGCCTGTTTGCGGATTTATACTTGAGGGCCCCGTTGAACCCTGGCAGCCCCCGATTATATTGGAGCAGATTAAAAAGTACTTATCAGTATCAAAGGCTTTACCAGGCCCCACCATCGCGTCCCACCAGCCGGGGGTTTTATCTGTTTCAGATAAATAGCCGGCGGCATGGGCATCTCCGGAAAAGGCGTGTAAGAGCAGGATAGCGTTGCTGCGGTCAACATTTAAAACCCCGTAGGTCTCATAACGGATATTTATTGGCCCGAGTTTCTTACCGCTCTCCAGTTGGAATTCATTGGGGGGCTCTGCAAAAAAAATATTTTTTGGGGTAACCAGTCCGACTGAGTGATCATCTTTTTTCATCTTAAGTATTGCAGTCAAAGTAGTAATTGTTCGGTTGATTGTCAAGATGATTCCCCTTCCTGTTCTGACGGTTCGGCCTTATCTTGACACCGCCGCTTCATTTTTCCTACAATATTATTCTTATATGATGACAAATAGAAAAATTCAGGAGGATAGATTGTATAAAGCCGTTGATCCAAAGGTCAGCTTTCCCCATATGGAAGAGGGAATTCTGAAATTTTGGCAAGATAATAATATATTTAAAAGATCAATCGAGCAGAGAAGGGGCGGTGAGGAGTATGAGTTTTACGACGGTCCTCCCTTTGCTACCGGGCTGCCCCATTTCGGCCACTTTGTGCCCAGTACTATAAAAGATGATCACTCAGTCGGACTGGTTACCCCAAAAAATATTTTTTTTGCAGAGC
>DRHE01000182.1 GCA_011049745.1 Spirochaetales bacterium
GGAAATAAACGGGCAACTGGTTAAAATGGCCGGCGGAGCAGGAGTAAATCCTTTATGGAATTGGCGCCTTACCCAGAAACTATCCCGGGTACAGAGGGTAGGGTTCTATAGCACGCCAATTGATCTATTTAAAGCGTTAAAATAACTTGATTACCAGAATAAAGGAGAAGGGTATGTTTTCCGGATTTGAAGAACGTGTTAAGAGGGCAGTTAAATCTGTAAGAGAGGTTGAAAGTGTATCGCCGCAACTGGGGATTATTCTTGGTTCCGGTCTGGGAGATTTTATCGACCGTTTTTCAGGCAGGGAAATTCCGTATACAAAGATCGACGGGTTCCCCTTGCCTACCGTGGAGGGCCATCGGGGAACTCTTAAAATCAACCCTTCTGCTGCGGTTTTAGCCGGTAGATTCCATTATTATGAAGGTTATGATCCTGATGATATTGTACTGCCGATATTTCTTTTACATGGACTGGGTGTGCGAACCCTTATTGTCACCAATGCTGCCGGAGCCGTTAATCCCGAGTATAAACCCGGTGAGCTGGTGTTAATACGTGATCATATTAACCTGATGGGTGTAAATCCGCTCCGGGGGCCGAATATAGCTGATCTGGGCCCCCGTTTTCCCGACATGAGCGAAGTTTATGGCTTGCAGCTGCGGCAACTGGTGAAGAGTATCAGCAAACAGAGCTATAGAGAGGGAGTGTATGCAGCTTTTCAAGGCCCCTGTTATGAAACCCCGGCGGAGATCAGGATGGCTGCAGCTTTTGGCGCTGATCTGGTGGGAATGTCTACCGTTCCGGAAGTAATTGCCGCCGCTTACCTGGGTATCAAAGTGATAGGAATTTCCTGTGTTACCAATATGGCTGCCGGTATTCTGGAGCAGCCCCTGAGTCACGAAGAGGTTGTGGCGACCGGCAAGAAAGTAGCGCCCCAGTTGGCCGAACTGATCACCTCCATACTGAATAACCTTTCGGGCTAATATTGATGACAGCGGAGAGCAGGTTTACGCAGGAGTCGATCCTGCATGTACGGCAGGCAATCAGAGAGGCGCAGGGAAATGAAGTAATGGTTGTCGGCCGCCTGGATGATAATCAAAAGATATGTTCAGTCACTGTTGCCGCCCGTGGTAATGAAGAGGCGGTGCCCGCGCTTAAACCATATCTGGAAAAAGGCGATGTAATTGTTCACAACCACCCCTCCGCTTTATTGAAGCCCAGCCATGCAGATCTCCGGATTGCCGCCCAGTTGGGAAATCAGGGAATCGGATTCTACATTGTAGACAACAATGTGGAAAATACCTATGTAGTAGCCGAACCGGTAACCGGCAGGGAGATCAAGGCTTTAGATTGTGAAGAGCTCTCGGCGATTTTACAGCCCGGGGGCAAGTTAAACAGCTGTTTTCCCGCTTATGAGGAAAGGCCATCGCAGATTGAGATGCTGAAGCTTTTTACCCTGGGTTTCAATAAAGATTTGATCTGTCTCTCTGAAGCAGGCACGGGCATAGGCAAATCCCTGGCCTATTTAATACCTGCATTTTCCTGGGTGTTGCGCAATGGGGAGAGGGTAGTTGTATCCACCGCGACCATCAATCTTCAGCAGCAGCTTATCGAAAAGGACATCCCCCTGGTAAAGCGTCTCTTTGACAGTGATCCCGGTGTTGTGCTGGTAAAGGGACGAAGCAATTATCTCTGCCTTACACGTTTGCGTGAGAGCAATAGTGAGCTATCTCTCTTTGATGAGGTTAATGAGAATTTGAACGCCATCGCTCAGTGGTCTTTGACTACAGCTACGGGAAGCAGGAGCGATCTCTCTTTTTTCCCGGATGATGACCTATGGTACAGGCTCTGTTCAGAGGCCGATGCCTGCAGAGGACTGCGCTGTCCGGACCGGGAGAGATGTTTCGTGCTTCGAGCCCGGAGGGAAGCGGCTGCAGCCCGTATTCTGGTGGTCAATCATCACCTGCTTTTCGCCGATCTCTCTATGCGTATTGCCGGCGCCGGATTTGAGAGTTCTGCCGTGCTGCCGCCATTCCATAGAATTATCTTTGATGAAGCACATAACATAGAGAACAGCGCTACTTCCTTTTTTTCCCGGAGTTTCAGCTGCTTGAGTATAGCCAAGTATACGAGCAGGCTCCTGCGGAAGAAAAAGGGGCGAAACTACGGTTTGCTGCTGGGTCTGGAGAAGTTGCTGCACCATCATAACCTGATAAATCATATACGGAATCTTCTTGGTGAGGTAGCAGGAAAATCCCGTTCTCAGGATGTAATGTCTGCACAGCTTCTCGGCGGGAATCTGAATTTTCGTCTCACTAATGAAACTCCTGATAAACAAACCCTGCTTTTGGAACCTTTGAATGATCTGCGGCAGAGTATAATGAGCCTGCTTTCCTCTTTTGAAGAACTCTTTAAGAGTCTAAGTGAGGAAGAGGAAGAGGAGAGCATAGTATATGAGTGCCGGATTGAGCTGCGCAGGTTAAACGCAGTTGTCGAGATCTGCAGCCATTTTTTAAGATTTCAGGATAATGATCAAGATGTTTTCTGGCTGGAAAGCCGCAAGAACTACCGGGGTGAGAATTATACCAGATTTGTAATTACCCCTCTGGATATCTCGCTGTTGATGAATGAAGCGGTATATAAACCATATAAAACAGTTATTTTCACCTCCGCTACTTTGGCTGTGAACCATAATTTTAATTTCTGGAAATCAAGGGTCGGCTTTAACAGCGCTGTTGAACGGGAAATTGAGGAAGGATTTTTTGTTTCTCCCTTTAACTACAAGAGAGATGTACTCCTGGGTATACCAAAAGAGGCGCCTTCGCCCTCAGAAGAGGGCTATACCGCTTTCATCTCCGCATTTGTGCTGGAGGTCTTGAAGATATCAGAGGGCAGAGGCTTGATCTTATTTACTTCTTACTCAATGTTGAAAGAGGTATATGCTGAAGTGGCAGCGGGGTTAAGGGAATGGGGGATCAATATCTTGAGGCAAGGCGAGGATGACCGTAACCGCCTGCTGAGGCGTTTCCAGGAGGACACGGCCAGCGTACTTCTGGCTACCGATTCATTCTGGGAGGGGGTAGATACACCGGGAGAAGCCTTAGAAGTAGTAATTATATGCCGGCTTCCATTTCGAGTGCCTACTGATCCGGTTATTGAAGCTCGTTTGGAGGCTATAGAGAAGAGAGGCGGCAACTCCTTCTGGGAGCTCTTGCTGCCCGACGCAGTATTACGGTTGAAGCAGGGCTTTGGCCGGCTCATCCGCCGAAAGAGCGACCGGGGCATAGTATTAATCATGGATTCCAGGATAATTACAAAACCCTATGGCCGAATTTTCCTCTCTTCTCTTCCTGAAACTCTGCAAGTTGTTTCAGAGAGCAGATTCTTACTGGAGAGAGTGGAGGATTTTATTGTTAATATGCAAAACAACCGGTAATATCGATATTTAATAGATGATAAAAAAAGGAACGTATTGTTTAATACGTTCCTTCTCGCTTTTTATCCGATAACAGCTAAAATGTCATCCATCTTAAGGATAAGCTGTTCTTCACCCTCTACCTTAATGGTAGAACCGGCGTATTTATCATAAATTACGCGGTCCTTGACTTTTACTTTGATTTCCTCGTCAGTGCCAACCGCAAGGACAATACCTTCCTGGGTTTTCTCCTGAGCGGTCTGGGGAATTAGTATTCCGCCGGCGGTTTTTGCTTCGGCTTCTACCATTTTTACCAGCACACGTTCTCCTAGAGGCTTGATTTTCACTACTTTCCTCCTGAATTTGATTAAAAAGTTCTACAAAGGTTAATGATTTGTATTTTAAAGTGAATATACGCATTAAGATCATCAGGGTCAAGTAAATTGTTACGTAAAATCATTTTGCCGGACCGGTAGACTAACTGCAACCCTGCTCTTTGAATCATTTTGCCCCAGTTTTATGGTTGTCAGCAGAAATTGGGGCAATTTGACCCAGTTCAGTGAATTTATATAATGTGGATAATATATGACAGTTAATTTGTTGTCTGATAAAGAGATGTGAAGCATTATTATAAAGCGTTTGGCACGATAGTTGCATCTATTAATTGGAGGATAATAAAAAAATGATTACAGCAACCAAAAAGACAAAAATTAAGAATACAAGAAAACAAATTAATATAAATCCCAACAGTAATGATGATAATATTCTCTCCTTATATCTGAAGGAAATCAATACCATTCCCCTGCTGACCAGAGAGGAAGAGGTGAAATATGCAACCGAAGCAGCTTCAGGGAATGAGTTCGCTAAAAATAAGCTCATTAAAGCCAATCTTCGTTTTGTAGTAAATGTAGCTAAAAAATACCAGAATCAGGGTTTGCCTTTAGCCGATCTGATAAGTGAAGGCAATATCGGCCTGATGAATGCGATCGAACGTTTTGATGTGGAAAAGGGCTACCATTTTATCTCTTATGCGGTCTGGTGGATTCGGCAGGCTATTCTCAAAGCAATCTGTGAAAAATCAAGAATGATCAGACTGCCTTTAAATAGGGCGAATGAGCTGGTGCAGATCGAGAAAGTGCGTAAGGACCTGCAGAGCAATAACGGTCTTGAACCTGAAATGGAGGAAGTCGCTAAAAAGCTCTCCATGGATAAAGAACATGTAGAGGATTTGCTGAATATTTCCCGTGACCTCGTTTCCCTGGATACACCGGTCTATGATGAAAAGGATTCTTCACTGTTAAGCGATTTTGTTGAAGATAAAGGATATCAAGCGCCTGATGAAATGGCCATCGATAATTCTTTAAAGGCTGATATTAATGATCTACTGAAAACCTTAAGCCACAAGGAAGCTGATATTATCCAGTATCGTTACGGGCTTAACGGCAGAAGGCCCATGTCACTTAAAGAGATCGGAACCCGTTATAATCTCACTAAAGAACGTATACGGCAAATAGAGAAAAAAGCTATTAAACGTCTGCAGCACCCTTCACGCAGCCAGTATTTAGCCTCATATGTAGCCTGATTTAATCCAGTAATCAGCTTGTTCCAGCTGGTCAACCCTCCCTGGGCGGTCGTCCCACAGGGATTTCCTTCGGTCGGGTGTCAACCCTACCTGGGCGGTCGCCCTAAAGGATTTCCTTCGGTCGGGTTGACAGCTGTTTTTTTTTGTTTTAGATTTACGGCAATTAAATAAAAGCAATAGCACAGATGGAGGTGTCTTAGGTGGCTAAAGATAAATTTGTATATTTCTTCGGCGACGGTAAGGCTGAAGGCAAAACAGAGATGAAGGGATTGCTTGGCGGTAAAGGCGCCAACCTGGCAGAGATGACCAATATAGGAATTCCTGTGCCCCCGGGTTTTACAATTACGACCGAGGTTTGTGATGTTTATAGTAAAAATAATAATAAATATCCCGCACCCTGGGCACAGGAATTCCTATATTGGTCATCTCTGCCAGGTTGGCGCCTTTACCGCCAAGCAA
>DRHE01000183.1 GCA_011049745.1 Spirochaetales bacterium
CCCGGCAATGTTTATCACGATCTGAGACGCAGAGAACTTATTCCCAAACCCGGGAAGGCTGCTCCTTTAGTCTTTTTAGCCGAGGCTGCGCGCCTGGTTTCCCGCTACCACTACCGCTGCCCCATTGATATGGAAAAGAGTGACTTCCGCTTGAAAATTCCCCCTGCAAGGGATTCCATAGCGTTTCAGCGGGATTTTCTATGCTCTATTCTAACCGGAAGTTACCCGGAGAAGGGTTTAAATCTGCTCTTTAAAAGCGGTTTTATCGAGTTTTTCTGGCCTGAGCTCTTTAAAATGGATAGTGTCAGCCATATGAAAGATTATCATCCGGAGGGAGATGGCTGGGAACACACCATGCAGACATTTCAATACCGTAAACAGAATGATCTGACCCTCTCCCTGGCCCTGCTTCTGCATGATATTGGTAAAGCAGAGACTTCCGGGCCGGTTGAGAAGCCCTTTGACGGCCATGCCGACCTGGGAGCCATTATTGCATCACACTTTATGTCCCGTCTTGGTTTCAGCGCTGCCCTAATACGCAATGTTGCTTTTCTGGTTAAGTATCACATGCTGCCGGGCGCCCTTAACCAGCTTCCCCTTTTTCGTACGGAAAAGCTTATGGATTCACCTCTCTTCCCTCTGCTTTTAGAATTATACCGGGCTGATCTTTCCACCACCTTTCAAGGGCCGGAAAATTACTACCAAGCGTGCAGTATATATCAGAATTACCTTCGTCTAAAAGCCAACCCCTTTAGAAAGAGACATCACTATCACTAAGTTGACCACAGCGGTTTTACAGTTTAATATGCTTTTAAAATGAGTAAAACTGTTTTAATTACCGATATAGATACACCTTTAGGCTTCGACCTCAGCAAAACCTTCCTGGAACAGGGTGACCGGGTCGTAGGCACAGTTGCTGTTCCTGATAAAGAGAGTAACTTTAAAGCCTTAAACAGCAGCTCTTTTACCCTCAGGCGCTGGCAGCGCAGCTCCTCTCTTTCGGCAAAAAACTTGCTGCTCAGTATCATCAATGACTTCAACAATCTAGACGAGGCCCTGCTCCTGCAGGCGCCGTCTCTGCCGGCAAAACTGCTCCATGAAGTTGCCACCGCAGAAATTGAGCATGGTGTTGATCTCTGGATAAAGGGAAACCTCTTTCTGCTGAAGGAGATTCTGGAACTCTTCAACAGGGGCAGGGGAGGTGTCGTGGCTTTGATAAACTACTCTCCTCACGACTCAACCGGGATCCTGCCTCCCCTGGAGAGCGCCCTGCGCGGAAGTTTCCAGGCCCTGGCCAAATCCCTCTTTTCCTCCTACTCCCGGGAAAATCTCTATATCAACGGTTTTGAATCCAATACCGCGCAGAGCAGTGATTTTGCTGATTTTATCAGGCAGACTCTCAGCGATAGAGGCAGAAGGGTCAGCGGCAGATGGTTCCGGTTTCAGGCAAAATCAGGGCTCTTCTCCCCATTCAGAATAGCCTCTTTCAACCGGTCAACCTGATTATCCTGGTAGATAAGGTGTATTACTATCTGATGCTGAAGCGGCTCAGCGGTAATAGAGAGAGATCTCATCGCCGATAGAGATTCCCAGAAGTTGAGCAGCCGAACCCTGGCGTACGGCCATTTCCAGAAAATTGCTGCTGCCGAACAAGCAAACAGGAATACCGGCCTCTGCTTCGGTATATGTTCTTGTCATTTCAGTAACCACCCGGCTGCCGATTTTCAACCTTACAAATGAACGACCGTCTTTCAGGCCGCCTTTCAGATCGCCCGAATGAATGGCGGAGATAGAGTTGCCAAAGCGGTCAATATGAATGATCCTGCTGTGCAGTATCTGCCTACCGCTGTCATCATGAATGTTGAAGCTCTCTGAAATTACCGGTTTTACAGCCTCCCCTTTCAACTCCTCTCCCATTCCTGAGGCCAGGAGAGCCGCTGCCGGAGCAAAGATATCCCTGCCGTGGAAGGTAGCCGAAGCTCCCTTTGGCAGGGCCGGGTGATTGCTCTTCAATGAAAACACCTCAAGACCGGGATACATCCGGTGGAGCAGGCTGATCACTCCATTGTCCGGTGCTATTACTGTCCGCTCCTTCACTGAAGCCAGAACAATTCCTCTTGAAGAGCCCACCCCGGGATCAACCACTACACAAAACACTGTGCCTTCCGGGAAAAAATCCCAGGCCGAATAGAGTATATATGCCGCTGAAGTAACGGCAAAGGGTTCAACTTCATGGGTTAGATCCACAACTTTAAGCTCAGGATCACAGGAGAGCAGCATCCCTTTCATGATTCCCGCATAACCGTCCCGGCCGCCGAAATCAGTTAGCAGGGTTATAATCCCTCCGGACATGATAGAATCCCCCTTTCTCCTGCCATTGAAATGGCTGATCTCTATCAATTCTAACATCTACCGGCAGCCATTAAAAGGGCCATGAACCCTCCAGCTACCCTTCAGCGGTAAGCGCCCTGCGGTTGAAGAGCCCGCAGTGGCCATGATACCCTAAAAGGATGAAGGAGCAAATCAGCTCAATTAAGCAGCTTCCCCCGGATTTTAAGCTCTCAGAGGAGGAGAGATCCTTTCTGCTGGACCCTCCTCAGCAGGCCCTTCCATTCA
>DRHE01000184.1 GCA_011049745.1 Spirochaetales bacterium
AAATTCATCACCGCCATAGCGTGCCAGAATATCCCCTTCACTGAAAACAGATTTAAAAACCCGGACCGCTGACAGTATCACTTTATCCCCGACCTCCTGGCCGTATTCTTTGTTCAGATCTGCGAAATGATCGAGGTCCACCATTACCAGGGAGAGGGGTTTACTGCTTAATTCAGCCGCGGCTATCCGTTCTTCCAGAGCATCATCCAGGAAACGCCGATTATAAAGCCCGGTAAATTCATCCGTTACCGCCCTCTTACGCGCCTTTTCACCCCAGGTTACCATATCCGAAAGGAAGGCGCTCGTTTCCTGCAGCCGCTCCGTAGTTATATTCAGCATCCTGTGCATTATTTTTATCGTTGTTGAAGGGTGCTCATTAATGAAATTATAAAAATCCCTGCCATTGAGAGTGAGTACAGTGGTGTCCTCTCTTGTACAGCAGGTAGCTGAGCGCGGCACCTGTTCAAACATAGACATTTCCCCGAAAAAATCTCCCTCGGCTATCTCGGCAATTTCATATTCCCCGTCATCAGGCGTCTTTACCGTGATCGCAACCCTGCCTGAAAGCACAATATACATGTCATCACCCGCATCACCTTCATGAAAGAGGGTCTTACCCTTCTCTATTTCAACTGATTTCATCAAAGAATAGATAATAGGTAGTTCTTCCGGTGTAAGCGAAGAGAAAATATTAATCTTTTTTAAAACCTCAATGGACGCTTGCATCTTATCCTCCCTGCTTATCCTCCCTGCTTATCCTCCGGAAAAAGTATTTTATTGCCTCCCCGGGCCCTGCCTATAAGCGGCAGCTCGTGGGCTTTCTCTATAAGTCCCGCTGTATTAGCTGAATGTTCAGGGAAAAGGGATATCCCTATGCTCACTGTGAGTATAAATGAACTCCCCTGAGTTACCTGACGTAAATCAAGTTTATTCATGGATGATTGAATTTTTTCTGCCATATTATAGGCTTCTTCCCGCTCAGTACCGGGGAGAATTACGGAAAGCTCATTCCCCATAAATCGTATTGCCACATCTTCGCTGCATATAATTTTTTCTAATTCAATTGCCATAATCCTCAGCGCCTGGTCTCCTGCTTTATGGCCATAGGTATCGTTTATGAATTTGAAATTATCAGGTTTTGCCATCAGTAGACTGACATGAGCCTTTTTATTAACCAGATATTCACCAAGTTTTTCTTCCAGGAATGTCCTGTTATATAAACCGGTCAACTTATCACTGTATACCTGCTTCTTCAGTTCCTGGATTATTGGAGAATTCTCCTTAATAAGTGAATTGGCCTTTCTTATCCTCCCGGCAATGTTGACCAGGATCTTATGCAGTATCCTTGCTGATACTGCGGGATGCTTCTCCAATATATCCTTGAAACTGATACCTTTCCGGGGAAACATGAGCAGCCTGGTTTCAACTTCTGTCCGGGCGGAAGCATTTCTGGATGAACCGGTCAGCATATCAAGCTCACCAAAACAATCACCCGACAAGAAGCGTGCAATATCAATATCCCTGCCGGTGAGATCTTTTTTATTTATTACAACTTCGCCGGATTCTACTATATAAAGAGCATCTCCTGAACTTCCCGCCTTGAAGATAACCTCATCTTTTCGGTAATTGCAAAATTCACTGTACTCCGCGATAATCTTCAATTCATCATCATGATAGGATGAGAAGATATCTGCGTTTTGTAATCTTTCAATTTTAGTCTGAAGCATCGAAGCCCGCATGTATACTCCTGATTCTAATACTATGAAGTATCTATTATTTGCTGCAACCGGACAATATCCATTGCCATTGAAATGTTAAAATAATCGTAAGAATTCCGCTGATTGACGGTAAATACGCACTGTGCTATAAACAGTCCTCTATGGAGCAGTGGCGGAAGAATCTCTACATAACCTGGTTTACTCAAATACTATCTCTAACCGGCTTTATCATGGTACTCCTGGTCACTAAAGAGATTACAATCGAGGAACCTGAACATGATAACACGACAACAACATTTTCCCTTAAAGCAATGTTGATCCGGCCCTTTCCCATTCTCTTTATTTTGATCTTCCTGGTGCGTTTCAGCCGTATGCTGGCAGTGCCCTTTATCCCTCTCTATATCCAGGAAGTTCGTCAAAGCATGCAGGGCATCTCCGCAATTACCGGAATAATATCCGCCCTGGCCGGTTTGTCTACCGCTCTTGCAGGTTTAACCATAGTACGGCTGGGGGATAAATATAATAGATTGCTTCTAATAGCTATTTTTCTTGGAATGGGTTCGATATTCTCTCTGCCTATCTTTTTCACCCATGGTCTGGTATATTTTACAATTTTTTACCTGGCCGCGATATTTTTTGTCGGGGCAATTGAACCCCTTATGCAGGCATTTTTAAGCGCCAATATACATCCCGATAACCGGGGAGTTATCCTGGGCCTCCAGGCCTCGGCCGGAAGTTTCGGCTGGTTCCTGTCGCCCCTGGCAGCCAGTTCCATATCAATATATTTCAGTATCAAACACATCTTTCTCTTCTTCAGTATAAGCCTGTTTATAAATTTCGTTATTGTTTCAATTTATAATAGGAAGATGAAATAGCGGCTTATCACCGTGATCGGTACTATTTCTTTGTTGCGCTTTCAGCAGGAATGGCGCCTCTTTCCAGCCCTGCGATCAAACCATCATAGCTCATTTTGATAGCTTCAGCAGCCAGTTCTTCAAAGAGCTTCCGTGCCCGCTCAACAAAGAAATCTCTCTTCACTTCTCCCGGCCCGGGAGTGACAATTACCAGCTTTCCGGCCCTGCGGGCCAGTTCCAGGTTTTGCAGGTTAGCAGCGCCAATGGGAAAAACAGTGAGCAGGGTCAGATCGGCATCTTCTACCAGCGACGCAGCCCTGTCTACATCCTTTATTGATATACTGGTAAAGGCATCCACAAGATAATGGCTGATATCAAGGCTCTGCCACAACTTTGCATCGGTATCATGATCATGTGCGATACCGCCGGTTACCGAATATCCCAGACGATAAAGCTCGCGGGTCAGGTTAACAGCGTTTCCCGCGCCGCCGATTATATGGATCTTCAGCCCTGAGCTCTGCCGTAACCGGGACGCCATACTCACTACATTGGCTACGCTCACATTCAGGCTGCCCGTCGCTGTATTGGCGCTTACCGAAGTCCTGGTAGCATATACCCGATCAAGAATTTCCGGCTTCAGCACCTGGTCAGGCTTTCCTGCAGCTGCAATCCTGCCCTGATCGAGCAGTATCAGGCGGGAGCAGTACAGGGAAGCTATATTCAGGTTATGCACCGAAACTAAGACCGCCTTCTTTTCCCGGCAAAGCTCTGCAGCCATGGAAAAAAGTTTGTCCTCATGTTTCAGATCCAGGTTAGAGCTGGGCTCATCTAAAAGCAGCAGATCAGTTTCCTGAACCAGTATCCTGGCAAAGAGCACAAGCTGTCGTTCACCGCCGGAGAGTTCATTGAAGTAACGCTGCTCAAATCCTTTCAAGCCAACATAGCTTAAAGCCCGCTGTACCATTTCAATATCACGAACGGACCTGCTCTTGAATTTTCCAAGGTAGGGATAGCGGCCCAGTAGAACCACATCAAAAACAGGGAAAGCGGAAGCTAATACCTGCTCCTGGCTGAGATAGGCAATCCTGCCGGCGCGTTCTCTTGCTTTAAGCTTATCCAGGGGCGTGCCCAATACCTTTACCTCCCCTCTTGACGGTTTGAGTATGCCCAATATCAGCCTTAGCAGAGTTGTCTTACCCGCTCCATTAGGTCCGATTATACCGACAAACTCCCCCTCTTTTACCTCCAGTGTCACCGATTGCAGAATGGTTTTGCCGCCAACACGGTAGCAGAGATTTTGAACCTGCAGCAGGATTTCAGCCTGGTCTTTTCCCATAATCTACCGGCTATCCAGCCCCTTTCGCTGATAATGAAGGATCAGGTATAAAAAATAAGGGCTGCCCAGCAGAGCTGTTATAATGCCCACTCTTATCTCAAAGGGCGGAGCGATTATCCTGCCTATCAGATCCGCAAGTATCAGCAGGAGTGAACCGCCTAAAGCGGCTGCCGGCATCAGGATGCGGTGATCCGGCCCCACGAGCAGTCTGAAGAGATGGGGCATCAGCAGGCCGACAAAACCTACCGGCCCGCCTATTGAAATAGCCATTCCGGTTACCACTGCAGAGGTGCCCAGAATTAAACGCTTATTCCGCTCTACAGCCAGCCCCAGGGAGTGAGCCTGCTCCTCGCCCAGGGACAGGAGGTTAAGCTCCCTGGTGAAAAAGAAGAGCAGTACTATGGCAGGAGCGAGGAAAGGCAGAGGCAGGGTTATATGTTTCCACATCCGCCCGTCAAAACCCCCCATGGTCCAGAAAATAAACTGGCTGACCTCGTAGCGCCGGGAAAAGAGCAGAATGGCTGAGATTAAACCATTGAAGAGGGAGGAAATGGCCAGGCCGGCCAGTACAACAAAGAGCAAGGCTGTCCGGCCCCGATAGCTGGCGATGATATATATCAGCCCGGAAGAGAGTAAAGCGCCGCCAATGGTAAGCAGCGGCAGAAAATAAATATTCAGTGCATAAAGCCCGAGGTTAATGGCTATCACGGCCCCCAGGCTGCTGCCGGCGGTGATTCCCAGTATATCGGGGCTGGCCATGGGGTTGCGGAACAGCCCCTGCATGGCCACTCCGCATACCGAGAGCGAAGCTCCAACCAACAGGGCGGCAACAACCCGCGGCAGCCGGATGTAAAGGATAATCGTCAGATCCTGCTGGGATGGCAGGGCAATAGACTTGAAGCCGATTTTATTAAATAGCAGCTGAAAGAGCGCCCATGGTGAAACAGGAACTGCGCCCGTATTCACCGCTAATATAAACGCGGCAACCAGTAGAAGGATCAGTATCAGTATAATTGCTTTATTCTTCACTGTTTTGACTGAAGAGATCAGGATAAGCGGTTCGGGCCAGCCATTGGATTCCAGCCGCCAGGTAGTGAGAAGTAGAGCTTTTTAGATTCTCCGGCATGCGGTAAACCCGCTTACTCCTGACGGCTCTCAGGGTTCGCAGAGCGGGATCTTCCAGGATCTCGTTGAAAAAGCTTTCCGCTCCTTCCGGATCACCGTAAACCCAGCCCGGCAGAATCAGGATATCGGGGTCCAGTTCAAGAAGCTTCTCTTTGGATAAGGGTACCTGCCTGAACTCATTCACCGGCAGATAAGACACTGCATTGATCAATCCGGCATGGGCTGTTAATTCATTCCAGGTTGTACCCTCTCCGGGAGAAGTGCCCCAGATGGCATATTCCAGTACGGTAAGCCGCTCTTCCTTCGGTATCCCGGAAACCCGGGCAGCCACCTGCTTTAAGTCTTCATCCATCCGGCCGATCAGCTCTTTTCCTTTCTCTTCTTCACCCACAGCACCGGCAATAACCGAGATCTTCTTCCTGATCTCATCTATACTAACCGGGCTTGCCAGCAGAAAAACAGTAATACCGGCATCTTTAAGCTGCTTTACCTTGTCCGCATCGCTCCAGTCGGCAACAAATACAATATCCGGCTGCAGCGCCAGGATTATCTCCACATTGAGAGTAAGCTTGTTGTCAATATCAGCGACCCTCTCTGCAATATTGGAAATATTCCTATCCCCGGCAAAGGCAGTGACACCAAGAAGACGCTTCTTTTCAACCAGCTCCAGTAATATATCATCAGAGAACATGGTCAGGGAGATTATTCTTTCCGGCCTGGATGGAATGGTAAGCATTATTCCGCTGTCATCTATCACTGCACGGGGAAAAATCACGCCGGAGGCTGGTTCTCCCCTTTTTGCCGGCTCAACTGCGGTTGGTTTTTCCGGACTCTGCTCCTTTGCTTGACAGCCTGAGAGCGGAAAGAGAGAACCCGCAAGCAAAATCAGGGCTGACATCAGCAGCAACCTCAAATCTCTCATGAAAAT
>DRHE01000185.1 GCA_011049745.1 Spirochaetales bacterium
GGCCTGGAGGGTGTGTTCTCTTTTTCCTCTTACCGGGATCCCAGAATCATTGAAACCTTGAGAGCGTTGCGTTGATTGAGCAGAATATCCTTTAATCTATCCAGATCGCTGAAATCTGCTCCCAGCAGAAGGTCTTTGACTGTTTTCAGCGCCGGGATCAACTTTCCCTTAAGCGTTTTCAGGCGGAAAATAATCTGCTCTCGAACCTCTTCCCTCCCCACAACGCTTCCTGCATCCAGGCCGGCAGTGAAGCCGCCGCTGTAAAGGGCCAGAGTTCTGGCAACTTCACCATAGGGAATCCCTGCAAGACCACAGCCGCAGAGAGCTCTGCTTAAAAGGGGAAGCAGCAACGAATCCTGTTTTTCCAGACCATGAGTAGCGAATACCAGATCAAGATAGACTATTCTCCTGGTGGAGAGATCATGAAAGTAACAGCCAACATCCCCACCAAAGTCCACTCTTGAAGTGGGAATTATCTCAACCTCTGCCGGCAGATCCTGAATGTTTAACATCGGAACCTTGTTAAGTTCCTCAAGCCCGTCAGGCGTATTCTGATAGTCGAGTAATTTTCTGTTGTCAGCAATTAATCCCTGCTTTTCTTCTACGGAAAGATTCGCTTCTACCTGCTTTAATAAAGACTCTTCTTTTCTTTGCCCCCTTTCTGATTGTTCCGGATCAGGTTTTATAACTATAGTACTCCGGTGAGGATTCTCCAGAAAATTCTTGATCAGTAAATCAACCAGATAGTTTTTATCTTCATCAATTCTATTTTTTAATACCTTCAACCACCTTTCAAACTCAAGGGTTACTTCCGGAGTAGTATTATGCAGCCAGCCTCTTAAGGAACTCCACAGCAGCTGGAGAGCGTAAGGGCTCCCGCCGCGGCGAATTTCACGGTGACGGAATTCAATCCGCTGCAGAGCAGGGTCGAGTAATTCTTTTTCAAAACCTGTTTCAGCAACATCCTTCAAAGTGTCCAAGATTTTGAATTCAATCGCCTGCTGTTGATACGGATCAGTTCCGCGCAGGCCTACGGAAAAGACCATCTCTTTTAATTCAGTATCCAGCCCGGATGCCGGCGAGATATCCTCTCCAAGACCCGACTTAATCAGAGCCTGGCGCAGTGGTGAGCCCGCATTACCCAACAGGATCTCATTCAGCACCTCCATAGAGAGCATTTTCAGGGGGTCAGTTGCCGTTCCAATGAGCCAGTTTAATACTATAGAGCTCTTTCCCGCTGGGGATTCCTCTTTTCCCACCGGAAAGGTCTTAATGATTGTACGGGGTTCAGTCCAGCGGGGCTGCAGCGGGATTTCCGAGCTTATCTGCTGCCTGTTGAAGGATGAAAGAAGGTTCTCCTGCAAAAACAGCAGATGTTTTTTCGTGGGAATGTTTCCATAAATAAAAATCCTGCAGTTGGAAGGGTGGTAATACTTATGAAAAAAAGATGACAACCCTTTATAGGTTAAGTCGGGTATCTTTAGCGGATTACCTCCCGATTCAAAACCATAAGGCGTATCGGGAAATAATGAGCGGAAAGACCAGGTGCCCACCAGGGTCTCGGCACTGGCCAGGGCTCCCTTCATTTCATTGTACACCACTCCCACTCTCTCAAAACGGCCATCCTGCTCTCCCGGCCGGCGGTATTCCAGATGCTGCCCCTCCTGCATTAATACCTCCCGCTTGAGCAGTGGGAAAAAAACCGCATCTCCATATACCACCATCAGGTTATAAAAATCCTTCTCCACCATACTGCTTGCCGGATAGACTGTTTTATCAGGAAAGGTGAAAGCATTCAGAAAGGTATGTAAACTTCCCTTCAGCAGTAGAACAAAGGGATCTTTAACCGGAAATCTCTCTGAACCGCAGAGCACCGAATGCTCCAATATATGAGCAACCCCGGTATCGTCATCCGGCGGAGTCCTGAAAACAAAAGCAAAGAGATTTTCACGGTCATTATTATGCAGATGGAAGAGCTCTAAGCCGGTGGAAATGTGTGTGAAGTGAAAAGCCGTAGATTCATATTCGGAAAGTTCCTGCACCGAGAGCGCCTCAAAACCGCTGTACACTTTGCCTGGATCAATAATGTCACATTCTTTTTTTATTCTACTCATCCCGATTCCTGGTTTATTAATTTCTGTTAAAGTATACTATACAGGAGTTGCACCAATGACGGCCAGAGAAATTTTTAAGAAACGATCGAAATTATCAGCCTCTATACGCAGCTATTTTCTCAAAAAAGGCTACCTTGAGGTAGATACTCCCCTTCTCTCTCCTTTCCTGATACCGGAAGCTAATATTGAAATTTTTACGAGCCAATATATTCAGCCGGACGGTGAAACGCGGGAGCTCTACCTGATTCCCTCTCCGGAGCTTTGGATGAAGCGGCTGCTGGCTTTAGGTACCGGCAGTATTTTCCAGATATCACACTGTTTTCGCAACTTTGAATCACTCGGAGCACACCATAATCCCGAGTTCACCATGCTTGAATATTACAGCATTGATGCGGATTACCGGAAATCCATGGAAATCACTGAAGAACTCTTCCTCCATCTTCTTGATGAGTTGAGCCTTGCTCCCC
>DRHE01000186.1 GCA_011049745.1 Spirochaetales bacterium
CCATAGAACCATCTCCTTTACCTGGCTGGTCTCGGCCGCACGGGCTGCCTCCTGGCTCCTTAAATCAAGATAGGCAAACTGGTTGGCTCAATCAGGATCAACATGCTTTAATCTGATGAAGGCATCCCGGGTACTGCCGTAGTTCTCAAGCTCATGATTTACCCTTGCTACACAAAGCAGTACCTTGGAATTATGCGGCTCCTTTTTGTAGGCTCTTTCATAGTAAGCTAAGGCTCTCTTCATTTCATCCTTTAAGTAATAGATATTTCCCATATTAACCAAAGCCGGCACATATTCCTGTTTTCTCAGTATCTTGTTGAACTCCCTCTCGGCGCGGTCATTCAAGCCGTACCGGGCATAGAGCACCCCAAGCCTGTTAACCGCCTTTGCACTTCCCCCGCTTTTTTAACCTCTGCCTGGAGCTTGGCCGCCTGTGGGTAGATCTCCCGGTCTATGAATCTTATTATCTCCTCCAAATATGCGCTTACTATTTTATCCATAGAAGGCATAGATGTTGCTCCTGTTGTTCCGGAAAATCCAACAGGTTCATAAACTTTCCAGGATTCGTGCATGGAGTAAAAGCCTGGCTGTTCCTTGGCCGTATTCTCCCGCCGCTCCTTGGCTCCTGTCTGCCATGCCTTCAAAAAGCTGCTGTCGATTTCAGTGACCTCAACCGGTATCCAGGCCTTATCATTTTAAATATTAGCTCATCCGGACGCAGGAACCTCTTCCTATCATCAGCAGGCTGTATATTTAGGGAAAAGGCCATAAAGATATGTCCGGGTATGGTAATAAAGGCAGTTTCGACGCCGACCGACTCGAGCAGAGCGCTGTACAGGATCAACAAGTCATAACAGTCTCCAGCCATGTACTCCAGGGTTTGTGTGGGAAACTGCAGGAAATCGATGGCCAGCTTATCCTTGGAAAACTCCCCATAGGGAGTGGTGGGGTCAATTACGTAGCTCATGTTGTACAAATGCAGGGCTTCGTGCAAGCCTATGGCTATAAAAAATTGATTTGCCGGAGATTATAAGTAATCAACGGGACATTCGATATCTATTACGGAACTCTTACAATGTGATTGAAAAAAACTGATTTATTCTATAAAAGTAATGTATGAATGAATTCGCTGATTTGCCTTACTGCTATTACCCGCCAAAACCCCAAAGGGCTTGGATGCGGTTATTATTGCAGTATAACCGTTTCTTGTATTTACCCGGAAAGGTTCTCCGGATAAATTCAGTATCTATGATTAATGAGGAGCAATTAAGCGGCTGGTTAGACAGGGGAAGATCGCATATCCTCTTCCTCTGTAACCATCCCACGCACAGTGATCCGCAAATTATTGAGGAGATGCAGCGTCAGCTTGGCGTTATCAGCATGTTCATGGCCGCCTATGATCTCTTCGAGCGGCGCAGCAAACTAGATGTCTGGGTATTGCAGGTCATGGGAGTTTTTTCAATAGACCGTGAAATATTGGACAGCAAGGCAATTAAGCAGGGAGTAAAAACCCTGGTGGATGGCGAGTACGCCATGACCATTTTCCCAGAGGGAGAGGTGTACTATCAGAATGACAGAGTTGTGCCTTTTCAGGAGGGCTCCATTTATTTAGCGCTTATTGCTCAGAAAAAACTTGCCAAACTTCATCCGGGACGTTCCGTTTATATCGTACCGGTATCGATAAAGGTGAGCCATGATCATGATCAGCGGCCGGCTATTAGTACTCTGCTGGCAGAGCTGGCAGCAGGGGCAGGCACAACCCTGGAAAGGGAAAGGGAACCTGTTGTCGAGCTTGAAAGGATTGCTTCAGCCCTGGTGCTCCGGGAGGTAAAAAAGGTAGGATTGGATCTAGCGCCTGCCGGAACTGACGGTCTGGAAGCTCAACTTAAAGTTGCAGCCGGGTTGATTATAGCTGCCCTGGAAAAGAGCATGGATTTTACCCCTGAGAACTCCAGTGATTTAATGACCCGCCTGCTGCATATCCGCCGCCGCATACACCAGATACGCATAGACCCGGATAAAGCTGCCGGTTTCCCGGAAGCCGGAAAGTGGGCCGATCAGGCCATGCTGGCTCTGCGTGTATTGAGCTATAATCCAAATTACCTTCGGGACAGACCCTCCGTTGATCGTTATGGCGAATGTGTGGAAAAACTGTTTGAAGATTTCCATTCCCGGACTCTTTCTCCCTATGGTAATCGTAAGGCCACGGTTTATTTTTCTTCCCCCATAAACCTGCTAAATAAACTGAATAGTTTTCAAGGGAAATCGCGGGAGCTCCTCAAGGAGCTGACTGAGGAGAGTGAGCGGGCTATTCAAGGGGGCATCGATAAGCTGAATGACATGAACAGCTCTCCCGGAGGCGAATTGTTCTATTTTAAATAGGCTGGCTTTCGATTACCGCTTTAAGTAAGCCGGCTTTCGATTACCACTTTCCAGGGCAGGCGGAGATCAGTAAGCACTTTATCAGCAGCATAAGGGTGGACATGACCTGAGAAAAACTTTACCTTTGGCCTATGCAGCCGGCTTATATACTTTTTGACCTTGATGAAACTCTTTATCCTGCATCCAGCGGACTTATGAAGGAGGTGGGGCGCAGGATGAC
>DRHE01000187.1 GCA_011049745.1 Spirochaetales bacterium
CTGGCCTTTTCTGCTGAGCTTTGTGGATGGCCCAGGGACATTTGTATATCATGGAGAAAACAGGAAGCATGCAGAATATCATCTTCATATTCCAGATCATCCCCGATTTCCCGGGATAGATGATAAACCCGATATGAATGCTCATACCCGGATGCCAATCTGCCTGAAGTTAGATCTTTAGCATATTGTTGGATAAGTTTTTTCATAATAAATATAATGTAATTTATCAGTATCTATCTGGCAAGGTGGTGATCTGCAATAGTATCAGACGGATGCTGCCGCAGGGAGGCGGTTTATGGCAGCAGTCCAGGGGTGGTTGGATTATTGTTTGACCAGACTTTGGTAAATTGGTATTATCCGGATCAGATAGAATGAATATTAAAATGGAAAATAATTTCGAACACATCTCAGCTGAGCTTGAAAATCAGGATTTAAAAGAAATTATTGAAATTGCCTCCCAGATTACAGCTCAACTGGATATAGAAAATATTGTAAAGAATGTAGTCTGGAGTTTTTATGCCAAATTTCAATGTATAAGTGTGACCTTTCTCCTGCCGAAAGATATTGAAGATGATCTGGTCCGGATTATTCACTATAAGGGTGTTGAAAAAACCGGGTTGGAACTGAGTATACCCTCAATAGTGAGCCTTATCGATTTTTTGGATAAGGATGAATACAGCCAGATTCCCTTTTCTTATTTTAAAGAGAACTACACTGAGTTTGAGGTTGTTAAGGGGTTCGAAAAAATTAATACTGATTTTATCGTTCCCCTGCGTACCGATAAGGGAGTTTCCGGATTGGTGTTGCTGCCGGAGAAGAGTGATGGTCGGGAGTATGATCTGCAGGAAGTTCAATATATCATCCGCATGATCCGTTTTGCCGCCATCGCTATTGAAAATTCCAATCTATACTGGCAGGCGACAACTGACCGGATGACCAAACTATTTTCTCACCACTACTTTGAAAAAGCCCTGGATGATGAGGTTAACCGTGCAGTAAGGTATGGTACGACTTTTTCTCTGATCATGTTTGATATTGATCATTTTAAGAGATTGAATGACACCTATGGCCACCTGCAGGGAGATGTCGTAATTAAAAAGATAGCCAGGATACTACTCGGTTCTGTGCGTAATATCGATATCTGTTCGAGATATGGAGGGGAAGAGTTTGCGGTTATAATTCCTGAAATTGATATAGAAGGAGCTGCAGTTGTGGCTGAAAGGCTCCGTAAAAATGTAGAAGAAACGCTCTTCCAGGGCGAAAAAGAGACAATAGAAGTAACAATTTCTGTGGGAGTGACAGAATTCAATCCTGGATCGATGCGCTCCCCCTCCGAGGTTGTTGCTGTTGCTGACCGAGCTCTCTATCAATCAAAAGAGCTTGGCCGCAACCGTGTTACTATAAGTAAGTAGAGTGATAGGCGGGGCCGTCTATATCCTGAAGTGAGCCTGGAAAAACACTTAAAGCCCCTCACCCGAAATCTGCGGCCAGGATGTTCAAATAGATAATGCCGTAATAGCGTCCCCGGAAGAACCTGGCCTCCAGCTGCCGGTAGAAGTCAACGTGGTAAAGGGTTTAAAAAAACAATTATTTTCCTTGATTTTCTCCAATCCCTGGTTTAGACTTTGATAAATAATTTAATAGTTAGGAGGAGTTATGAAACTCAGTATCACCCATCAAGAGAGCTACTCGCGGGGGGAGCTGATCCTGCGCACCCTGCTCGGCGGGATCTACATTGCTGTCCCTCATTTTTTCCTGATCATATTCGTGAGCATCTGGTCCGGCATCCTGTCTTTTGTCACCTTCTGGATCGTCCTGTTTACGGCCAAGTTCCCCGAAGGGATCTTCGACTTCCAGATCGGCTTCCTGCAGTGGGGCATGAGGCTCAATGCCAGCCTCGCCAACCTGGTAGACGGTTATCCCTCTTTTGGTGTCAAGGGAGAAAGCGACAAGGTCTCTTTAGTCGTTGAACGGCCGGAAAGTGTCAGCCGCGGCCTGGTTATTGTAAGGGCCCTATTCGGCGGTATCTACGTGGGTATCCCCCATATGTTCTGCCTGATGTTCCGCATGATTGCTGGCGGGTTCTTGAGTTTTCTGGCCTGGTGGGCCATTCTGTTTACCGGCAAATATCCGGAACGCTGGCACGCCTTCAACGTGGGAACTAACCGCTGGTCAACCAATATTAGCCTCTACCTCGGTTTTTTCACCGACACCTATCCGCGTTTTTCCGGCAAAGAGGAATAACAGATCAAGGGGCCGGCTAAAGGCCGGTCCCTTGATTATATTAGTCCCATGACCGAGGTTATCAGACTACCACAACCGGACGAGCTCAGCGAGCGGGAAAAAGATGACGCCATGGGCGCCTATCTCATGATGTTCGCGGCCTGGGCAGTTGGGCTGCCCCTGCCGGTGCTCAATTTGGTCGCCGCCGTCATCTACTTCTACGTGAACAAAAAGAGCTCGCGCTTTGTAGCTTTCAACGCCCTGCAGTCACTGCTTTCCCAGGTCCCCGTTACCATGATCAACATCGGCCTGGTTGCCTGGCTGATCAGGGCCCTGATCTGGAGCATCGGCTTCAGTTCCGCTTTCTTCATCTACCTGAGCTTCATGGTGCTGATCAACCTTCTCTACCTGATCTTCTCGATCATCGCCCTGGTTCATGCCAGGAAAGGCCGTTTCTACTACATGCCCTTCTTCGGCCGAATTTCCTTCAGCCGCTATTACGGCCCCAACGCCGAATCTTTCAGCAAGCCGGTCCCGCCCAATCGTCCCCCGGAGGGTTTTTGAAGGGGCGGCTCTACCTCCTCAAAGAAGGCCTCGTTCTGCTGGCAGTCGTGTCTGTATTACTTCTGCTGAGTCTGGGGGTCGTCCGGCTGCTGCAGGGGAAACCCGAGGCCGGCCGGGGCAGGCCGATTTCTGCGGTGGAGCTCCGTCTTAAAGATTTGATTCGCGCTGCAATAGTTGAGCAGGATCCGATCTTGGCCACCGGGCTGCTGAACAATGCCCTGGACTCGATTCTCAGGCGACTGCTCGAAGCCCAGGGCCCCGTCCCCTATGAAGTGGAGGTTCTCATTCTCGATTCCCCGGTGGTAAATGCCGTTGCCTTTCCGGGCGGTTTGATCGTGGTATACAGCGGGTTGATCGAAAAGATGGAGAGAGCCGAAGAGCTGGCCGCTGTCCTGGCCCATGAGCTCGGTCATGTGGTCAACAGGGATTCGATGAAGCAGTTAAGCCGGCAGATGGCCCTGAGTGTCTTTTTTTCCCTTCTGGGCGGCAGTCAGGCAAAGGTTTTAGTTCAGAGAATCCTGCGCGAAGTGGTGAATATTCACTTCTCAAAGAATGTGGAAGCCCGGGCCGATGCCTTTGCTCTTAAGCTCTTGATCCAGGCCCGGATCGACCCGATCCATTTCGCCGAAGCCCTGGAGCATCTGAGCGAGAACAGAGAGAAGCCGGTCTATCTGAAGTATCTGGATGGACATCCCGAAATCGAGGCACGCATCAAGCAAATCCGCGAACGATCAAAGGAGGTCCCCATCGATATTCTTCCCCTGGAAATCGACTGGCAGGCGGTACAGCGGACTCTGCCGGACCTGTGGAGGTAGGGATCTTTACCAGCCGGGCGCGGGCCGGTTTAGTGAAAGGAATGATTAAAATCAGGGATGGGCTGGGGCTTGTGAGGGTGAAAGCCCTTATTGCAGATAATGAGGGAATTCATTATTCCCCTACTTGGTGTGCGCCCTTTAGGGTATAGGGGAATTCACCGGATTCCCTTGATTGACCGGAGCATCAATATTTTAACCTATTCCTATCTCTCGAAAGCGACACTAAGAAGGGTATTCGTCATTTTGGTGTTTATTGCAGCCGTCCAGTTATCTCCGTTAGTGGAATAAATAGCCGTACCACTACCTCCCGCGGCGTTAAAGGAAAACAATTCCTCCCCGCTGCCATCGGCTGTAGTCTCATTCGATAATTCGGGCTATTTCCTTTACAGGTTTACCGCTTTTCTTTAACTTTATGGCCCTAATTTGATTTTCTGAGAGCTCTAAAGCGCGCTTTTCCAGGGCGCCCAGTTCATTGAGTAAATCGAGATGGCTGATCTTGAGCC
>DRHE01000188.1 GCA_011049745.1 Spirochaetales bacterium
ATGAAGAAAAGCTGATCGCCGGATTTCTGCCGGAAATATATGCCGCGGACAGGGCGGTAGAGCTGGTGGGGAAGGGCATACCTTTCCGGGAGGCCTATAGTCAGGTTGCCGCTGAGTTGCATAAGATAGAAGATAAGGATCCTTATGAGGCTATCAAGCAGAAAACCCATGCCGGGTCGACCGGCAACCTGGGGCTGGAGATGTCAGCAGGCAGGGTCCGGGAGCTTGGGACCCGGCTGCATGAGGAAAGTAAAAGGGTTGAGCAGAAGATAACAGCTTTAGCGGGCGCTTCAGTGGAATTATTTAATCTGCAATAAGCAGTTTCTTCTCATTATAGAAAAGCTTTATCTTTTTAGGTTTTCCCAAAGAGTTCCAGTGTTTGGAGTTGATTATTACCGTACCGGTACGGCACTCATTCGCCAGTGACAGTTGTCCGGGCATATACCGCCCATCTTCTTTGTTGAACTCCTCTAAAGTATTTCCGGAAAATACTTTTATATAATTATGCTTATCCAGGAGTCCCAGGTCATAGCCGTCATTGGGGTGAACCACTATTTCGTATTGCTTCAGGGAAAGATCATTTATTACGGTCAATTCTTCTGTCTGCTTCATTATAGCGATATTACAACCTGAGTCTGCAAATGACAACCTGCCGTTCTTGACGAGGTGCTGAAGTAAATACTTGTGGGCCCACAAGGACTTGAAGGTTGTTACCTCCTTTATGTCATCCATATAGGGCTATATGGAGCCATGTATCATGGGTTATGTAGTATGTTATCCATATAAAGCTACTGGGCGTGCTATGGTTTTATTAACTCATGTGGAAATTCTTCCACATTAAGCTCTGCCGACAATGAAATATGGTCACTCTTTTATCTACAATCGTTTTCTCCCATAATGGCAATCTCATCTGCCAACAGTTAAGCAGCTTGAATACGAGTTTGCTTTTTACCTACCCAAAAAATCCATCTCCATGCAGAACTACCGCATTTTTTAATATAGAAAGTTTGCGCAATCCCGGTAGTCCCACGGTGGGACTGTTTTTACACTGGGATTAGGATGTTAATGTAAAATTATTTTCGCGTAATTAAATTGTTAGTACGCTCTTTAACAGAATTAAATTCCCGACAAAAAATCACTGACCGACTTTTCGTATAATTCTTTGTCTGCACTCCATCCGTCAGTGTGATTCCCATCATCTATTTCTACAAGACTTATGTTTTTTGCTTTCTCTGCTAGAGATCTGCTTTCATAAACAGGGACCCACCCGTCATTTTTTGTATGCAGAATGAGAATTGGCACCTTAGCATTTACTATATCTCTTCTATAATCCAATGCTTTCCAATTTACTTTGTACAGGATCGAAGTTATTAACTGAACCATTAACAAAAATGGTACAACGGCCTTCCCGTACCGTGCTTTCCCACTTTGAAGAACCGATGAAGTAAAATTGAGGTTGGGAGAATCCAGTATAACAGCAGAAGTTTTGTCAGATAATTTTGATAACTTCATGAAATTGGCGACAATACCTCCGCCCATACTGCACCCGAATAGAATTACATTTTCTGCACCTGTTTTTAAGGAGTAGGCAACGGCGGCTTCTACATCTGCCCATTCGGTGAGCCCATATTGATATATACCGCTGGGGTCTTTGGGGTTGCCTTTGTCGTTTCTGTAATTTATTGTCAGTGTTGGATATCCCAGCTGAGTAAACAATGGTAGAAATCCCAGTGAAAGTAATTTTGTATCCCGAACTCCATGGACAAAAATAACACAAGTCGATTTATATCCTTTAGTAAACCAGGCATTCATCAATCCAATTGCAGATTCATACTGTACTTCTTTGTATTCAATACCCATATCAGAGGGAGTTCCATGAAACGGCCAGTAACTGACTTTTACATTATCACCCTGGTTTAGAGTTCCTTTTAGGCGGTTGTATGATCTTTTTACAGTTGTTGGTATGTCGGTTTTTTTACTGAGTATTTTTTCTGAGGTGCAAGTAAAATTGGTTCCCTCCAAACCAATATATCCGTCCAGTTCCAATCCGCCCCAGGCAGTCTCATAAATCTCAAGAGTCAATGATTTATCGTCAATCTCAATTACCTTTGCCCTGTCGGCAACATCCTTATCATTATCCCAGTCCGGATTAAACCCCACATTATAAAGAACCCTGCTAAGTATCAAACCTGCTGCTATGAATAGAATAATTATTATAACAAGGACAATTGAAACATAGATCATCGCATAAACTCCTCTTCTTTAAAAACAAACTATCAAGATAATATCATGGTACAGTGGATAAATCAAAATATCAATTCTTCACCAAACATTCATACTTTTACATTATACTGTATTTAATGTACTCTATTAACTGATAACTATTAACTTTGAGGCTTAACTAATTGTCTACATCATGGGGTCAAGTCCAAAGAGTGTAATTATTGACTGACTTATGTTACAATACTAAAAAATTCTGATGCAATATATTTTTCAAACAAAGGTAGAAACATGAAAGTTTTGGCACTAAACGGCAGCCCTCGAAAAAGTGGAAACAGTTCATCTTTGCTTAAGGAGTTTCTAAATGGTGCCACAAATATAGACTCCGAAATAACAGAAATTGTTGCTGACAAGGCAGATATCAAATCCTGTAAAGGCTGTCTTAAGTGTAATGTCTATAAGGAATGTGTTATTAAAGGTGATGAGTGGTCTCAACTCAGTAAATCCATCCTGGAAGCAGATACTATAGTTATTGCCTCACCTATTTATTTTCATCATTTACCTGGTCCACTTAAACTGATAATTGATCGCTTTCGGTCTTTTGTTGATGTCAGGGTTACTGAAGAAGGTATAAATCATACTCCATGGCAGTCATGGACTAAACGTTTTGTGCTATTGTTGTCTCTGGGCTCCTCTGCTCCCGATGATGCAAAACCTGTAATTGACCTTTTTAGATATATGACAGAGATTATGGGCAAACAGAACAGCTTGGAAGTGCTTACAGCAACCCGGTTGCAAATGAACGGTCAGGTAAAAATGAACGAACAACGGCTTTCGGGATTATATCCCCGGATAGGTTTGTCGGAGCGCCTCGCTCATAATGATTATTTACGTAATCAGGATTTTTTAAAGCAAGCTTATAAAATGGGACAACTGGAACCTTCAAATTGAGGCAACGATCAGATTTTCTGAACAGATTCCTGGCATTAACCAGTGCTATGGCTTTTTTAACTCGTGGGTTATTTTTTACACGGAAGCATCAGCAAGACGTCTTGATAACCGCTTATTTTCATCATCAAGTCCTCTTGTTCATACAAAATATGGATCAACAAGACGTCTCTATCTTTTAAAATTTCCCTATACAAGACAACTCGTTACCTGGTAATCAGAAGTACTTACCTTGTAAAAGGCTGTCTACTGCTACGTATTCGATTTCAGCTTAAATAATCCATTATCAAGACAACTTATTGATAGACTTTTCTCAATTGATGAAGGCAAGTTTATACACTGAAACCCAGACAGTAAATACCAAAAAATAGAGATAGAAAAACCCAAATCACATTTCAATTGGCGTCAATAAAGGCGTCAGTACCAAATTTGGTACTTTTACCTAAATCTCAATAATCAGCTTAATCTCTTCCCCCGAAAGGGTTTAAACACAAAAAAAGCACCTCAAAAAGAGGTGCTTTCATGGGCCCACAAGGACTTGAACCTTGGACCGACGGATTATGAGTCCGTTGCTCTAACCAACTGAGCTATGGGCCCGGTTAAAGCCCGTTCCAATTGAGGAACGGGCCAGGGATTGATTATTCGACTATAATGGCCTCAGCCGGACAGTCGTCTGTTGCTTCCTGTACCTCAGCTTCTTTGTCAGCCGGTACATCGGTCTGGATTACTATCGCTAGATCATCCTTCATCTCGAATATCTCCGGCAAGCTGTCTGTACATAGTTCGCAGCCGGTACACAGATCCGCATCAATACTGACTTTCATTGCTAACTCCTAAATGCTAATATTTATTTGCTACTTCCTGCGGCCGAGAAAGCGCAGCAGGAACAAGAAGAGATTAATAAAATCCAGGTAAAGCTTCAAGGCTCCAAGCAAAGAAATACGTAAGTAATCAGCTTCGGATACTGAATCTCCAAGCTCCCGGCTCCATTTTTTAATGATTTGAGTGTCATAGGCGGTGAGCGCGGTGAACAGGCCCACACCGGCCAGGGAGATGAGCCAGTAGAGAGCCTCACTGCGGAAAAGGAAATTAATCAGAGAGGCGATAATTATTCCCCATAAAGCCATGCGCAGGTAATGACCTATACCTGAGAGGTCTTTATGGGTGGTCAATCCAAATAAAGACATACCACCAAAGGTTAAAGAGGCTACAAAGAAGGTCATTGCAATGCTGGCGCCCGTATAAACTAAGAAGATCAGGGATAGGGTAACACCATTTAAGGCGGAATAGGCGGTAAAGGTAGCTACGGCAGCCATGGGGCTTAAACTCATGACCCGCGCAGAAAAGAAGAAAACCAGGACAAGCTCAGCAATGATAAGACCATAAAAAACAAGCGGATTGGAAAATATTGCCCTTACCAATTGAGGGCTTCCCGCCACGCCCATGGCAATTACACCGGTAAGGGCAAGGCCGCCGCTCATCCAGAGATAAACATTCTTAAGAATTTTATTCTCAAGCGATGCCTGGGCAGGTATTGATACTATTCTATTATCCACGATAATGCTTCCTCCCGTTGTTGTATAATATTGCACAATGTGTGCTCAAAGAAAAGAAAGGTCAAGTTTTAATTGTAATTTGAGCATAAAGCTGTTGACAGTTCTCTATTATTTGCTATCTTCTTTAAGAGTATACTTTTATAATGTAGCGAGGAGGATAGTTATGGTAGCTCTGATGGTAGGTCTTTTACTGATTGCATTCGCGGTTTTTGCGATACTTCCCTTTCCCTGGGCGCTGCACTGGTGGCCCGAGGTTGTCCAATTCTTGAAGGGCGGTGTGCCCCTGATGGCGGTTTTTATTGGTATAATCTCCTTCTTTGTGGGGGTGGCGGATATTAAAGATAAGATAGAGACAAAGAGAGAGGAAGCAGAGGAAGCAGAGGAAACAGAGGAAACAGAGGAAACAGAGGAAACTAAAGCAACAGAAGAGGAGAGCTCTTGACAAAAAAACCCTTATGTGAAATTATCCTGATTTCTAGGGAAATAGATTATGAAGACAATATTTATTAAACCGAATGATATAGAGCAGAAATGGCGGCTGGTCGATGCCAATGGGCAGGTGCTGGGAAGGTTAGCCGTAAAAGTGGTCAATATTCTGCGCGGAAAAGATAAACCATATTATACCCCGCACCAGAATGTCGGGGACCGGGTAATAGTTATAAATGCCGATAAAGTGATTGTTACGGGCAGAAAGCGGCGCGATAAAATATACTATCACCATTCCGGATATCCCGGAGGTTTGAAAGCGGAGGTTTTTTCCAAGGTTATGGCACGGAAACCCACTTATCCTTTGGAGCAGGCAATAAAAGGTATGCTGCCCAAGGGCCCTTTGGGCCGGCAGCTCTTCCGTAATGTAAAGGTATATGCCGGTTCGGATCATCCCCATGTTGCCCAGAAACCGGAGCTGGTTGAAATCTAAGAGCAGGAGAGAGTTTTGGTAAAGAATATAGCGGTTACTACCGGCCGGCGCAAAACAGCGGTGGCCAGGGTTTTCTTGAGAGCGGGAAAAGGGAATATTACTGTAAATGGCAAGAAGCTGGAAAAGTATTTCCCCTCTTCCATCCATCCGATAATCATCAGACAGCCTTTAGAAGTAACTGATACTATTGATAAGTATGACTTTCTGATTACAGTAAAGGGGGGCGGCGTCTCGGGACAGGCTGGAGCCTGCCGTCATGCGATTTCCCGTGCTTTAGTAGAGCATGATGAGTCAAATCGTGCTGCCTTGCGGGCTAATGGGTTCCTGACCAGGGATTGCCGTATGGTTGAGCGTAAGAAATACGGACAGAGGGGTGCAAGGAGAAAATTTCAGTTCTCTAAACGTTAAACTTACCGTCCTTTCAGTAAAAAGGGGAGGAACCAGGGGGGAGATGGCTCATATTGATCTCTCCAATGGTTCCTCTCTTTCTGTTTTAGCGGCTATCATTTTGCAGGAGGGTATCAGACCCGGTGAGGAGTTGAGCGGAGCCAGGATAGATGAACTGAAAAAAAAATCGGAATTGCTGGCAGCTGAGAAACGTGGAATTTCCCTGTTGGCCAGGAGCCAGCATTCGGCTCATGGTCTTAAGGTGAAACTGTTCCGGAGAGGGTTCAGTGAGAGTGTAATCAGCCTGGTCCTGGAGGGTCTTGAAGAATCAGGGCTGGTGGATGACAGGGCCTATTGTGAAAGCTGGCTCTACTCCCGCCTGGATCGCCATCCCGAAGGCAGGTCCGCGCTTATTGGCGGATTAAGAAAACGGGGCATAAAGAGAGAGCTTGCCGAGGATATGGTTCAGGAAATTGTCACTCCCCAGGTTGAAGAGGAATGTGCCCGCCGGGTAATCGAGAAACTTAAAAGATCCGCTTCTTTAAGCAATTCTAAGATGATCTCACACTTAAGCTCCCGCGGTTTCAGCTGCCGGTTGATCAGAGCGGTGCTGGACCTGGAGGAGGATCTACTATAGACTATGATAGCTCAAAAGCTTGTTATTTTAGCAAGAAATATTAAAGTCCAGCGCCCATACCTGTTATGCTGTGTTTTACCATTAAAATTTAGGTTGCGGATGTAATCTGCGATGGAAAAATTGTTTCTGCCAGCCGGCTGAGGTCAGGCGACTTGAAATTGAAACTTCTCCTTAAGGTATATCGCGGCAGATCAAAGATACTTTCATTCTTATCCATGATTATGGAGTCGGATGTCGCTACCACTCCCCTGAAGGATTTTAGCGGGAAATCAGCTGAGGGAATCACAGCAACTGTAAAAGGGATTGTGGTTAATCTTTCCAGCTCTTTTCTCAAAGAAAGAGCGGTTTCACCTGAAAAGGAGATGGGGGAATCGATGTAGATAGATATACTTTCAGGCAGCAGGCAGATAATGTTTTTTAGTATTTCTGTGGTGGCACGGGGAGTAACACTGCCCGGGCGGTAACTGCCGTGTACCCCGGATGAATCGCGCAGCACTCCATCATCAGCAATAAAAACCGGATGCCCCTTCAGATAGCTTTCCAGGGTAATAAGTACGTTAAACCAGTCTATTCCCAATGGCCGGCTGCAAAGCTGCTCCGGTTTCAAAAGCCTGGCAATGCGGCGGGATTTGGCTTTTTGGGAGACAACCCCGCGGAAGAGGCAGTTTCTGACTGTGGCGGTGAGGCGGTAACGATCACCAACCAGTTTCAGGGCTGCCCTGTCCGGGTATTTCTTATCTTTTAAAAACCTGAAATCAGAAAGCGCATTTAAGAAATCGTTCATTGACCTAACTGCTTAAATAAATATACTTATTATAGTTTGCCGTAGAGATATCTGCTATAGTATTTTTCGGGAAATACTTAAAAGAAAAGGAAAATAATTATTTAGTGAGTGGCAAATGGAAATAGATAGAGCGACAATCCTGTTAGTCGAAGATGAAGATGCCATCAGGCTTTCTCTCAGGGATTACCTGGTTAAAAAAGGCTACCATGTGCTGGTTGCCTCGGAAGGAGTGGGCGCTATAAAGGAGCTGCTTGATAATCATGTTGACTTGATAGTAACTGACTATCGCATGGAAATCCTCGGCGGCGATTACTGGATACGGTTTCTAAAGAAATATTGTCACGATATAAAGGTGATAATTACCAGCGGTTTTCTCAATTCCGCCTTTTCCATTGAGTATCCGGTTCTCTATAAGCCCTTTGAATACACCGAGCTTGAAAGAATAATTACTGACATGCTGGCAGGCGGGAGTGGCGGATCGGAATCCTAAGGCTTTCAGCGCCCGTGTTGAGGGAATGGTCCAGGGGGTGGGGTTCAGATTCTCCGCGCTCCATACAGCCGGCAGGTTAAGAATCAGCGGTTACGTGCAGAATTTGCCCGATGGTTCGGTAAAGGTAGTTGCCGAAGGCGAGGCGCAGAACCTTGACCGCTTCCGGAACTGGTTGGAAAAGGGTCCTTTGGGCGCTCATGTACGTAATTTATCCGTGGTGGAACGCCCCTATTCCGGATATTATAAGAATTTTACTATTGAATATTGATTAAGGAATAGAAGAGCCGGCCCTTAAAGTCGGCTATTCTATCTATAGGCTTTTCCTATTTTGCTATGGAATAAAAACACTCTCTACCCGGGTAAGAGGCAACATCGGCAAGGTCATCCTCAATGCGCATAAGCTGGTTGTACTTTGCCAGGCGATCCGTACGGGAAAGAGAACCGGTCTTGATTTGACCGGTTTCCAGGGCCACTACCAGGTCGGCGATAAAGGCATCTTCTGTTTCGCCGCTGCGGTGGGAAACAACGGCGGTGTAGCCGGCTTTCTTAGCCATTTCCACGGCTTCAAAGGTCTCGGTTAAGGTGCCGATCTGGTTGACCTTGATCAGGATTGAATTGGTAATTCCCAGGTCAATACCTTTTTGCAGGCGTTTGGTGTTGGTTACAAAGAGATCATCCCCAACAATCTGGATTTTACCGCCCAGTTTATCAGTCATCACCTTCCAGCCATCCCAGTCATCTTCAGCCATACCATCTTCTATAGAGATAATCGGGTATTTTTCTACCCAGGCAGCATAGAAATCCACCATCTCTGCCGGGGTCAGCTCTCTTTTATCTGATTTCTTGAAAACATATTTGCCCTTTTTGGCATCAAAGAATTCCGAAGCAGCGGGGTCTAAAGCAAGCAGAGTATCCTCACCCGGTTTATATCCTGCCTGCTCAATGCTCTCAAGGATCACTTCAATTGCTTCGTCGTTGGATTTAAGATTTGGCGCAAAACCCCCCTCGTCACCCACGGCAGTGGAGTAGCCCTTAGCTTTAAGTACCGATTTAAGCGTATGAAAGATCTCTGACAAAGAACGAACAGCTTCATGAATTGAGCCAGCGCCTACCGGCATGATCATAAATTCCTGAAAATCCACCGAGTTGTCGGCATGAGAGCCGCCGTTGATTATATTGGCCATGGGAACCGGCAGCATGGTGGCATGGTAACTGCCAAGGTATTTATAGAGAGGCAGGCCCAGAAAATCAGCCGCAGCGCGCGCATTAGCCATTGAGACGCCAAGGATTGCATTAGCTCCCAGGGCGCTCTTGTTCTCAGTACCGTCACGGGCAATCATAATTCGGTCAATTTCCACCTGGTTTAATGAATCCAGGCCGTTAACCTCTAAAGCAAGGATATTGTTCACATTGTCAACAGCTTTTAGAACGCCTTTGCCCAGAAATCTCTTCTTATCGCCGTCACGCAATTCCACGGCTTCATGTTCGCCTGTGGAAGCCCCGGAGGGAACCGCAGCCCGCCCCATGGATCCATCTTC
>DRHE01000189.1 GCA_011049745.1 Spirochaetales bacterium
AGTTCAGAATTACGTTCGATTACCAGGGCATCGATGGCCGGCCAGCCCAGTTTTTTAGCCGCTGCCAATCTACGCTCTCCCGCAATCAGCTCATTTTTACTGTTGATAATAATGGGACTGAGCTGGCCATATTGTTTCAGGCTTTCCATGAGCGGTGTTAGATCGCCCGTATCACGGCGTACCCTTTTGTTGACAATTATGGAGGAGGGAGCGAGGCGCTTGAAAAACTGATCAACCATTTTGAATGAAACGCTGGTACTCTTCAAAAGATAGAAGCCCGTCAAGCTCATCTATCGTTTTTAACTCTATAACAAAGAGCCAACCCTTACCGAGGGGATCCTCATTGATTATGGCGCACTGCTCCTCCTGCCGGAGTATGTTGTTGACCTCTACGACTGTTCCGCTGGCAGGCGAATAGATCTCGCTCGATGATTTCAGTGTATCAATGGAACAGACCATTTCCCCGGCGCTTACCCTTTTACCTATGGGGGGGAGCTCAACGTAGGCAATTTCCCCCAATTCTGCCTGAGCAAAATCAGAGATGCCTACGCGAATGCGTTTTCCTTCCTTCAATGCCCACTGGTGGTCTCTGGAATAAAACCTCGTTGACATCAGGGCCTCCTTTTTTTAAAAAAAGTCAATCTAACAGGGGATTTCCCGATTCGCCCGGGCCCTTCTCCGAAGTGTCCCCGATACTCTCCAATTCATCTAAAATCGGTATATTCATTTCCGGCAGGGTGAAGTTGGTTGTAGTATCAAAGAGAATAGCGCTCTTGAGATTTTCTTTAAATGACTCCCTCTGCTCAAATTCATACTTGTGCAGCTCGCAGAAATCTCTGGGTTCTGTGCCGGATAAGAAGATTTCCTTAATAATGCCGTCTGTGCAGTAACTGGTTGGGAGCATGCCGGATTTGGCGCAGACATCAACCTCGATCAAGCCGCTTTCCGGCTTGATAAAATCTACAACCGAGAGTTCCTGGTGCACCTTCTTCATATATTCCGCCCAGGCAGGTGCTGCTGAAACTGCGCCGGAAAGATTAATCCCCAGAGAATGGCCGCCTTCGTCAAAGCCGAACCAGATGGCAGTGGTAATTTGAGGAGTAAAACCCACGGTCCAGGCATCGGACCAGTTCTGGGTTGTGCCTGTTTTGCCGGCTATGGGCCGGTCAAAGCTGTCAACCGTGTACTCAGCGTAGCGCAGGGTGCCTGATGATACGGTGCTCTGCAGTATATTTACCATAATATAAGCTACCTGGGGTGACATAATGGCCTGTGATTCTTTGGCGCGCATCTGTTTGGAGCGGAGTTCCTTCTCCTGCTCCAGTATAAGCCGGCCGTTCCTGTCTTCCACGTAGCGTATGGCAATAGGCTCTACAGCGCGACCCTGATTGGGGAAAACGGCAAAAGCCCTGGCCATTTGCAAAGGCGATACCGTAATCACACCAAGTCCCAGAGGGTATTTTCGCGGAAAGATACGTGCAATATCGGCCGGGTCGGTTATATTGAGCATTCTGCTTGCCCTGGTAATGGCGGCATCAAAGCCAATACCGTCCAGCACCTTTAATGATGGAATATTCATGGAATGGGATAGGGCGTAGCGCAGCAGCACCGGACCTTTCCATTCACCTCTATAGTTAAGGGGAATATAGGGAGTGTTATCATCATTCCAGAAAACCACCGGTTTATCCATGATCATAGTTGCAGGGGTGAATTTTCGAGAGCTGATGGCCGCTGAATAGTAGAGGGGCTTAAAGGCTGATCCCGGCTGCACTTTGGCCTGTGCTGCCCTGTTGAACTGGTTGGTGCTTTCAAACCTTCTTCCGCCTACCATGGCCAGGATATAGCCTTTCCGGGAATCTATACTCACCAGTGCGCCCTCAACCTGGGTCTCTTTGGATTTCTTAGCCTCTCTGACATAACCTACGCGGGAAGCAAATTTAAGATCTTCCATCCCGAAGATCATGGAAATCATATCGACTACCGGATTCAGCTCATCAAGGTAAATATCTCTGGCCTGGGCCCTCTGTTTACTGCCGGTAAAACGAATATCTTCGATATTAAAGGTCAGGGAGAGAAGGTCCACTATGGGCAGGAAGTAATCTTCGGTATAGGTAATCCTCAAGTCCGACTGTTTCTGGTGGAGCCGGTTAATCCAGCTGATACGTTTGCCCATTACCTGATCGGCTATTTCCTGGTAATCAAGGTTCAGGGTAGTGTGCACCACTAAGCCCTCTTTATAGAGGTCCATGGCGCCGAAAAGCTGTTCCTCTAAGCGCTGGCGCACGTATTCGCTGAAGTAAGGGGCCCTGTCCTCCCTTTCCAACCAGGCGCTGGCAATATTGCTGCGGGTAAAATCATAATTTCGCCAGTACTCCTGAAAAGAGAGATCCGCCTCTTCCTGGGTAGTGTAGCCCAGCTCCACCATCTGGTCCAAAATCTCACGCTGGAGTTTTTTAGCGCGGTTGGGGTGATTGATAGGGGAGTATCTCCCTGGATTGGCGAGCTGTATAACCAGTATCACTGATTCAGCCAGGGTGTTCTGCCTGACTGAATGTTTAAAATAGAACTGTGAAGCCGCCTCAACGCCATAGGTATTGTGACCGAAATACATAAGATTCAGGTAGCGTTCCAGTATTTCGTTTTTGGTTAGAGCCCGCTCCAGCTGGATCGCCCACCAGAGCTCAACAAGTTTTCTCTTAATGGAAATCTCAGTACGGTCTGCATAGATGTATCCGGCCAGCTGCTGGGTCAGGGTGGAGCCGCCGCGAAAAGAACGGCCGGTTAGTATATCCCAGGCTGCGCCGAGCATATACATAATACGGAAGCCGTGGTGATCATAGAAATACTGATCCTCACGGGTTAAAAGTGCCTGAATCAGTGATTTGGGAAATTCATTTATGGAAACAATCTCTCTCTTCTCATCTGAGAAAAACTGGGTAATCAGTCTTCCCTGGCTATCCAGTATCCGGGTGGGCAGGGCAGGCTTATTTTCCTGAAGCTGTTCCAGGTTCTGAATATTCTTTGTTGCGGAAAGTGCCAGGCCCAGGGCAATTCCGATAATAACGGCTAGAAAAAAGCCAGATCCTATCAGTACGCCTCCCAGTATTCTCCGGCGTTTAATCATAGCTGAATTTATGGTTAATCAGAGGGATTTTGTCAATCCTCTTAAATAGAGATGGAGCCCCGCGAGGCGAAGTCCTCGAAGGGGGCGAAGAGGGGTGCGATAAAAAAAGGCCGGCTCTAAAAAGAGCCGGCCAACCCATTTGGGTGCCGGTATTTCATATAGTAAACTGGGAGGGGAACTATACTTAGCTACCGACAACCCAATTATCGGATATTTAAGGAAAAAGGTTAATCCTCCTCTATAATAATATCAAAAATTACTGAGAGATTGTAGTTTTTTCCGGCCACAACGTTAATTTTTTTGCTGATGCTGTAATCACCAATTTTAATGATCACAGTGTGGCTCCCTTCACTTAAGGAAAGGCTGTTGATCTTAAGCGGCGACAGCTTAACGCCATCTAAGTATATTTCCGCACCCCGCGGTGTAGTGATATTGAAAAAACTCTTGGGTTCCTGCAGCTCAAATTGCAGCACCTTCTCCTGGGCTGGTTCAATGGTGAAAGTAACATTTACTTCCTTGAAAAACGATGAAGATATTTTAAGCCGGTGAATCCCTGATTCAATCGCCGGCAGGAAGAAGGGTTCTTTGATTTTTTGCCCGTCGATATAAAGCTGGAATATTTCATCTGCCTTTTCAGTTGTGTCTGCCCTCTGGCTATGGTCGGGAAGAGTAATCTCCACTTTAAGGGAGCCCGCTTTCATTAAAATAGGTTTTATATGCAAATAGAATTTATTATCAATTACGGAGGCTGGAATTCCTTTCATCAGAGGGATCATGGAAACAATCAGAGGGAAGTCCTCCATTTTTAGTGGTTCTTCCAGGGTGAAGG
>DRHE01000190.1 GCA_011049745.1 Spirochaetales bacterium
CTGAAAGCCAAGCGGAGTAGAGAAGCGAAAACTTTTAGGTGATAGGTTATCGGAAAGCCGTGTGTGGGAAAACCACAAGCACGGTTTGATGAGGGGGCGGTGGAAACACAGTTCGGCTGTGCGCCACTGCTCTACTCTACATACTCAATTCTAACTATCTAATCATTATATAGTTACACCATCAATTTCTGAAAATCAGCATTTCCGATTAATTCTATTCACCACCCCGCAAAGAGCGGGATAAACTCCGGCACAAAGGACACAAAGATAAGATTTAACAGTTGGAAAATGGGGTTGGGTTGGGGTGTGTTTAAGGCATGGTATTTCGTGGATTCTTGCTTCCGCAGGTCACGCCAGAGGCGTCCGCCTTAGGCGGAAAATGACACATACGGGACTTTTTCCGGGTCGTTTGGTGCGACATTTTGACCCTATTTGGGATACCTCCGACCTGTGTGCTACCTGTGTAGCACCTGTGGGCCTCCTTATGGCCTCCTGTGTAGTACCTGTGTTCCGTTTTGGAAACAAGAGATGGTTTGAGGGGTAATATTTTCCATAACTATATGCTATTAAAGATGATAGTATAAATAAACACCTCTATTTGACCTAATTGGTATCCTGATGTTGCCAGAGCCTGTCTGCCGCCAGGCAGGTGTGTGATTTCTGGCTTTTTAACCCAAATTTGCTACTTTCTCCGGGCCGTCCAACGGACTATCCAGGGTGGGGCTTAAGCAGGGGTATATCAGGCGTATTTCAGGAGTATTTCAGGCTAGTATCAGGCCTTCTACATTGCTTAAACAAGAAGCGCGGCACATAAATAGGGGATAACACAACCTAAATTATTGTTGTTTAGGGCGTTAGGCAAATTGTAGACAATGAATCCCGCGTCCCGCTCTCAGACTGTGTCATAATTACTAATGCGACAGCTTCTATAAGATAGTTTCAGGGCAAATTTTGCCTCAGTCTTTTAGCTCAAGTCAAAAATCATAAAATCACCCTCTTATTTCTTACAAAACGCTATTGCTCCTTCACTTTTCTTATGTTTTTAGTTGAGCGATAGCTCCGATTACTCCTAATATTGTTATCATCCTCGCAATATTAAAACAACTGGATAATAAACTCATCTCGGCTTTGACTCCTTCTTTACCTCTTAATAAAAATCCGCCTACTTTTAAGTTCCGCTTGATATGCCCAAATGGTAATTCCACCTTGGTCTGCCTTAACTTATATATCTCCTGCCCTTTAAGGCTGGCATATTGACGCTCTAATTTTTCCTTTATCTCTTCGTTTTCTAACCGGCTAACCCAACGCCCATTCTTAGACTGCGTACATTTCCTCCCGCCTAGGCGGGACTGGCAGGACTGACATATTTCGCCTTTACCAATACCATACATCCGTTGATGCTTGCTCTTAATCAAATGGGAAAACCTTAGAATTTGCCCTTCGGGACAGATATATTCGTCTTTTTCTTTATCGTACTTAAACCGCTCCTTGGCAAATTCAGACGGCTCTTGTTTACCGGCTTGTTTTTGGCTCGGGACGATTACGGTTATCCCGGCCGCATCCGGCTCTTTTAGGTCTTCCGTATTGGCAAATCCGGCGTCGGCACAAGCGGTCTCACATTTCTTGCCCATTACTTCCTGGGCCTGGCTTATCTGCGAACTAAATTGATTGAGATCATTATTCTCCGCTGCCACATCGCTATTAACGATTAATCCATGCTGCTCATCAACCACGATCTGCCCGTTGTATCCGGCATGACTGCCTTGCCGTCCTTTGATTCTGACGCAATCCGGGTCAACGGAATTTAGCGCTTTCTTTTCGCCCGCTTTTATCTCAGCTAAGACGCCGGTAATTTTCTCTTTCAATGCCTGCTTATCTGTCAATTCCTTTTCCATCTGCACCATGGAATCCATATCTTTCTCTAATTCATCCTGCTCTTCGCACTCCTGCAATATCTCATCTATGCGCCGGTCTATTTTCTCCAGATATTTATGGCAGCGCTCCTCTGTCCACGTGTTTTTTATCGAGGCATTCGCCCGGATTTTGCTGCCATCGACAAATAAAGTATTACCTTCTATTAGTTTTAGCTTGATGCATAATCGGGCACACTCTTTCATCACCTTCTTGAGAGCGGTTTTATTATCCCGCCTGAATTTGGATATCGTCTTATGGTCCGGTTTCAATCCTTCCATGAGCCAAATAAATGAGAGGTTGTGATGTGTCGCTCGTTCCAGTTTCCTGGAAGCTCTTTCCCCATAGGAATACCCGTACAATAACAGTTTCATCAGGGATTTGGGATAATATGGCGGATTGCCCACCTGATGTTCGTCAATCACGATGCCCAGCTCGTCAAAATCCAATGCTTCCACAAAAGCATCATAGACCCTGACCGGGTCATCTTCCTTGATATACTCATCTATACTTTGAGGAAATAATATGGATTGTCGTCTTTCTCCTTTTCTGTAAGGCATATTTGACTTGCTCCTTTTAAATTCTGATATATGTTTTACCTCATTATATCTTTTGGTTGCTTTTTATCCATTTATTACTTCCTAATTGTGACACAGTCTGTTGGCGGGATCCCGCTCCGGCGGGACGGGATTCGTTGATGTCAACTATTACCCCTCACCTTAATCCCTGTCAGCAGACAGGAGCGCAGTGGAACATCAGTAAACAGCTTGGGTTTCGGCGTTCCATTTGTGATATGTCCCCAAAGCGTGATTCAGTCCTAAATTAAAGACTCTGGCGGAAGAATATCAGGGTTGCCAGTATCAGAACCGGTATCAGTATTATGATAGAATAGAGCATATATCCGAAGAATGAGGGCATTTTTATGCGTGATTCTTCGGCTATTGCCTTGACCATGAAATTCGGTCCGTTGCCGATATAGGTCATTGCTCCCATAAATACCGCGCCGCAGGATATTGAGGCTATCAGTATCGGGCCGTTCATCTGTTGCAGGACTTCTGCTAAATACTGGGGACCTAAGGGCACGTTTAAGATTCCGGCTGCCGTGGAACCCATTGTCAGATAGGTCGGGGCATTATCCAGGAATCCGGATAGGCCTCCGGTTGCCCAGAAGAAGTGCCAGGGTTGAATTAGAGAAAGATATGGATTCCATGGTGCAGATGGAAAAGGAATTGACAGATAAGCAGGCATTGAAAGAGAAAATTACCGGCGTCTTAGCTGA
>DRHE01000191.1 GCA_011049745.1 Spirochaetales bacterium
AAAGAGCAGTAGAGGAGAAAGGAAATTTAGAGCCATATTTACAACAATTATCAAGATATGACGAAAGACAGATCAAAGAATTTAGGACCGCTCTTTCTTTGGCGGAGGATTCAGCCGTTAAAAGTTTGAAAAGCGGTATGTTGCGAAAAATGAAAGAGAATGATATAAAAAAGAATATTGAAAAATTTCTTACGCCAAAAGAAACTAAGGACCATGGACGACCTATTTATAGGGATGAAGCCAAAACATGTGGTTTAGAGATAGAGTACATTGATATTAAAAGTGATCTCTGGCAGAAAATGTATGAGCTTTATATAAGGACAAATCTTTTTGTCCAAGATATTGCCGTTAAGTGTATTGAGAGCAAAGATCAATCTTTTGTTGCTCAAATATCAAAATAGCGTATTATATATTAAGGGGTAAGTATGACAAAACAAAGGGCTGGGGAACGTTCTGTTGAGAATGAGAAGAAAATGCTGAAAGCTCAGCAAAGCCTTGAAAAAATGCTTAAGCGAATTGAGCCTTTTAAAGTTAAAACGGACAGTATCCCTCCTTCAACAGCCGGGAAATGGCGTAATACGGAAAATCTGTATGACTAATCAAAGCAGGCTTAACGGCCTGTTTTTTTTAGATGATTAAGAAGAAGAAGTTTTTCTTCTCTGCCTCCCCCCTTTTTTGGTATCCATTCACTCTATGCATAAATCTTCCTCTGCATGATCTTGAAATATTGCTTCTTTGCCTGTTTGATATTTTTGCTTTTGAATAGAGCCCTGATACGCTTTGTCAGCTTATTCTTCCACTCCTCATCTTCCTCAGCCGGCAGAGCTGTTCTGACAATACGTTTGGCATCCCGACCCGCATGTAGAACACACTGAAGATAAAGACAATCCGGGAATACTTCCTTCACAACCAACTCATATCCCGCTTGTCTTTATGAAAGAACAGCTCTACTGCCAACAGATCCGTTACTTTGGGTCCTACGGCAGTGAATACGTAACACTATTTATTCCGGATTTTAATCCATTCCTCATCAATGACAGACTGCACTTCGGCTACGGAGTTTGCCGGCGCTTTGCCAAAAACAGATCGCCACCCCACCTGTCTTTCATTGCTATCTGCTTCCGAGTAAAGCTTCTCTTTAACTGCATCGATAAAAAATCTTTTAACTGTTTGCCCTTTTCGAGCGGCGTGAGCTTTTAATTCGTGGAGAAGAGAATCAGGTATCTCAAGGGTTGTCTTCATATAGTAACAATAAAACGATATTCATGGCATCTGTCAAGCTATACAACCGCGAAATAAAAGGCCACGACAATATGCTGAATCAATTCTCCCAGTGGGCAATAAGGGCATTTCTGAGCATGTTGCGAAAGAGGGGGTAAGTGCTGCCATAGATCCCGCCCTGAAAACCTTCATTGAGATTTTCTAATGAAACAGTTTCACGGGCAAAATCGGGAATATTATTCAATAAGCCCTCTTTAAGCCTGGTAAGGATACTCTTGCAGTGGGTAAAAGGGCTGATAATGAGTATCCGGTCGGGAAAAAAGATCTTGTAGAGGTTGGTAAGTGCCAGGATAATCGATTCTATGGCCCTCTCCATTAAGGGAAACTGCTCAAGGTCGCTATCTTGAAAAAAGTCGCGGAATTCATTTTCGTCTTCGGGAGTATGGGGATATGTTTTTCTTATATCCGGAAGCAGGGCCCAGAGAGCGGCTTTTGTCTCCAGGCAGCCGGTTAACCCGCAGGTGCACTTCCGGGGGAAGGGATCATCCGTCTTCCAGTGGCCGATCTCACCGAATCTCCCCAGGGTTGAGCGCAATATCCTGCCCATGTTTGCGTAAGCTGAACCGATACCATATCCCCAATGAAAGAGTATGGTGCCACCCTGACGGTAATCAGGGTTTTTAATTAAAAGGAATTCCAACTCAGTATCGAGGAATCTATGTACCGATAATTTATGACCCGATTTTTCTTCTATGGCATCGAAAGATAGATTCCGCAGTGAAGGCCAACGGGCTGAGGATATCCAGGTCCTGGTAGGCAGGTTTACCGTACCGGGCAGGGAAATGCCTGCGCCGAGGATCTTTGATCCGGCCGGTTTTTTTAAGTCTAGATGGTGAATCAGAGAGCTGATTTCCCGGGTTAAAACCCGGTTATCCGCCCCGGCAGTAAGAGTGATGGTTTCTTCCGTTAGAATATCCTCGCCGAGATTGATCAAGGCTCCCTTTATTTTCAGGGAAACAACATAGATTGCAATGGCTGAGTATCTGTCAAGATTGGGATAGAGACATATCTCCGGTCTACCCTGTTTACCCGGGTTTTTAGCCTCTCCCTCATAGACTAAAGTATCCTGAATGAGCTCCTGGACAGATTTGGAGACCGTTGTCGGCCGGATTTTCAGGTCAGCCGCGGTTTTTTTACGGGTGGGAGAGGGCTGTGAACAGATATATTGAAAGATCGAGGCTTTTTCCCGGTCTTTAATGCGGTATTTGCTGATTCTATGGATGTCTTCAATATTTGAGAGCATAGTTTCTATTGACTTGATCAAGATTATTTAATAGCATAAGATGTTTTTAATTATAGCCTATGATCTGAAGTGAAGTCAAGGAATAATTTGAGTAGAGGAGGAGAATATTGACAAGCAGCATTGATATTACCATTGTGGGCGGGGGGATGATAACCAATGACCTGATACTGCCCTCTATTTACCATCTGCAGAGAGAAAAGGTGGTGGGGAAAATAAGTGTCTGCAGCTTGAATAATACCCCGCTAAAGACATTAAAGGATAATGCTGAGTTCAAAGAGGCTTTTCCCGGCCAGGATTTTACAGCTTACCCTTCCTTAAGTGAAGCCGGCAATAAAAATTTTCCGGAGCTTTACCGGCAGGTTATTGCCGGTATGAAGCCTCACCAGGCGGTAATAGTGGCTATGCCCGATCAGCTTCACTACGAGGTCATTATGGAGGCTTTAGCCAATAACCAGCATGTTCTCTGTGTAAAGCCCCTGGTTCAAAATTACAGCCATGCTGAAGAGGTAGAGAAAAAAGCCTATAAACGCGGTCTCTTTGTAGGCATAGAATATCATAAACGCTTTGACAAGAGATCACTGATAGCTAAGAAAGACTATGCTGCCGGCCATTTTGGAGAATTTGTCATGGGCGAAGCAAAGATGATCGAGCCCTACTTCTACCGTTTTTCCAATTTTCAAAACTGGTTTACTGTTGATAAAACCGATCCCTTTGTCTATGTGGGCTGTCACTATGTTGATCTTGTCTACTTCATCACCGGGCTTAAACCGGTTGAGGTGAGTGTCTGCGGTGTGAAGGGCAAATTCCCCAATGGCAATGAGGGTTATATGTGGGCAAATGGGCGGGTTCGTTTTGAAAACGGCGCCCTGCTTACAGTTACCGACGGCCTTGGTTATCCTGATGATGGAGCCGGCTCCAACGAACAGTCTTTGACCATGTTTTGCGAGGGTGGTGGAAAGAGCGCTATGATAAAGCATAACGACCAGTTCCGCGGGGTCACACACAGCTATCTGGAGGGCAGGGGCTGCGCCGGGTCATACTTCAACTTTGTGAATCCGGATTTTTACCGTCTTGTACCCTGGGAGGGTATGGGCTTAAAACCGGTGGGTTACGGTTATGACTCAATTGCGGCAATTATAAAGACTATTCACAGTATGGAGCTGGAAACCAGTGGTATGGCCGAGGGGGAAGCCCTTGAACAGCGGCGGCAGCTGATCCGACAGGTTGACAGCCGGGGTATTGTAGCTACACCGGCAAACAGTTACATCAACGAACTGGTAGTGGAAGCGGCGCGGCTTTCCATCTCTTTAGATGGCGAGGCGGTGGAAATTACCTATGGGGATAAGCCCCGAATCCAAAGGAGGACTCATGGCAAAATATAATCTGAAGCCAATTGCTGTGGCCGAAGTAAATACCAAATACCGGCGTATCAAAACCAGGTTGCCTGTTCCCGAATCACTGGAAATATTTGAAAGGCTGATTAAATCAGAGCCCCAGTCCATGATGGGGCAGCCGCCCGTTGTCTGGGACAGGGCTGAGGGTTTTCAGGTCTGTGACCGCTGGGGCAACAAGTGGATAGACTGGTCCTCAGGGGTGCTTATTACCAATGCGGGCCAT
>DRHE01000192.1 GCA_011049745.1 Spirochaetales bacterium
AGGTAACAGTTATAGCCACCGGATTCAGCGGCTCCCAGGTAATTTACCAGAAACCGGTGGACCATGGTAAGGAGAATGGCGAGATAATTTCATATGATGAATGGATGAAGATGCGCAAAGGTGTAGCTGGAAAAAGCGCCGGAGAGTTCCTCTTTACCAGGAATCCTTCTGAAGATAATCTTAATGTCCCCACGGTCTTAAGGGAAAAGAAAGCGGTAAGCCAGGGAGAAGCACATTAAAATAATGAAACCGGAGCTGCTTGCCAATTTCAAGGCTTATCTTGCTGTGGAACAGCGGCTGTCACCGCTGACAGTCAACGCCTACTTAAGTGAGGCTGAACTCTTCTTACGCTACCTTCAGGCTAACCGGCTGGATCTGGAATCAGCAGGAACAACCGAGGTTGTTGAGTATCTTATTGACCGCCAGCTCCAGGGTGTCAGTCAGAAAACAACTGCCAGGATCTTAAGTTCCCTGCGTTCTTTTTATGGTTTTTTACAGGCGGAAGGGCTGACTGATTCTAATCCTGTGCGAGTTCTTAAGACACCGCGAATTCCGCGAAAGATTCCTGAGGTGCTCACCCTTGAAGAAGTGGATGGCTTCTTAGCCAATATCGATCTTGATAATCCCCTGGGTTTAAGAGACCGTGCTCTCTTTGAATTGATCTATTCGTGCGGATTAAGGGTAAGTGAAGCTGTGCAGCTTACAGTAAACAGTATCTTTATGAAAGAAGGGTTGATAAGAATATCAGGCAAGGGAGAGCGCCAGAGGCTGGTGCCTATGGGAGGAGAAGCGAAAGTTTGGCTGAAAAGCTACATGGACCGGAGCCGGCCCCTGCTTTTGCGAAAGAGCAGGCTGGAGAGCGCTCTATTCCTCAATTACCTGGGAAAGGGTCTCTCCCGAAAAGGCATCTGGAAGCGTTTTAAAGAGATTGCAGCCAGAGCCGGAATCGAGGCCAAGGTTCATACTCTGCGTCACTCTTTTGCCACCCATCTGCTCCAGGGCGGGGCCGGTTTGCGTTCAGTTCAGGAGCTCCTGGGTCATGCTGATATTACCACTACCCAGATCTATACCCATATCGGTGAGGAGGAGCTGAAGAGGTTCCATCAGCAGTATCATCCCCGGGGATAAAAGCAGGAGGTGTTTATCTATTAGTATAACTATATAGAACAAAACAATGAAAAAACCACTGTTGTTTCTAGCCGTTATTCTCTTTCTCTTGAGCGCCTGCAAGAAGGAAAAGGATCAATATCTGGATGCGGTTACCGAACTGGAACAAAGTGAATATCGCGGTCAGGAGCTCTCTGATAAGCGTATTACCGAGATAAAGTCAGCCATAAAGAGCTATCAGGAAGAGGTTGATAAAAAGGTAAAAGCCAATGAACAGCTCGGTATCTATTATAAGATGCTGGCGGTTCGTTATATGGACGGCAGGATGTATGAACTGGCCTATAAGAGCCTGAAGGAGGCCATAGAAATCTATCCGGAAAATCCTATTCTTTTTTATCTTTCCGGGGTTTCAACTGCCAGGGTGGCAAAGTCCAGGATAGAAGCGGCCCCACGGCAGGAGTGGCTGGATAGGTCAGAGGCTTTCTATATACGTGCTCTGGAATTGGACCCGATTTATATTCAAGCGCTCTATGGCCTGGCTGTATTGCTGGTCTTTGAGCTCAACCGGCCTCCGGCGGCGGAACCTTATCTGCTCCGTATACTGGCCAGGGAAAAGCAGAATACTGACGCCATGTTCCTGCTGGCTAATGTATATTACCGTAGCGGCCGCCTTGAGGAGGCGCTGGAGGTCTACGGCAACATTATCGAGACCACAAAGATAAAGGAAAGAGCGCGGCAAGCGGCTGAAAATAAGAAAAAAATTGAGGAAGAGCTCCATGGCGGAAATTGATATTCAGCTGCTGGCTTTGAACCGTATTACTTTCTTAAGATCCGGGGACAAACTGGTATTGCTCGCTGTACAGGATTCCTCCAGGGAAATTTTCAACCTCTCACTTGCCGATTTAGAGTATATTCTGGGCAGAAAGCTTAAATCTGTCTTATGGAGGCCGGATGAGTATCTGGAAGCGGCAGAAAGAGACAAGAAATACTTGACTGCTAATGGAATTGGTTGCACCTTTTACAGTGAGAGTAGTTATCCTGCCCAATTACGGGAAATTTTTGATCCGCCCCTGCTCCTGTACTATCGGGGTATGCCGCTTGAACTGGAGCGGGTCTTTGTTGCTGTAGTGGGAACGCGGCGGCCCACCGGGCGGGCGCGGAGCGCTGCTTACCGCCTGGGTTTTGATCTGGCGGCAGAGGGAATTACTTCAGTTTCCGGATTGGCTAAAGGAATTGACAGCGAGCTTCACCGCGGCAGCGTGGCCGGCGGTGGTCGGACGATTGGCGTACTGGGAAATGGGATCGATTCTGTCTATCCCTCTACCAGTAACCCTATTGCCAGGCAAATGCTCCTTAAGGGCGGGACTATTATCAGTGAGTATCCGCCTGGTATGCCTCCCAGACGCTACAATTTCCCGGCCAGGAACAGGATTATCAGCGGTCTTTCACGCGCCGTTGTTGTTGTGCAGGCCCCTGAGCGCTCAGGGGCGTTGATTACTGCCGATTATGCGCTGGAACAGGGAAGAGATCTTTATATTCACAGTGCAGGTCTGGTCGGGCCGTCGGGCAGGGGAAGCCGGCAGCTTTTCGAAGCGGGAGCCACCTGTATTGATGGAACCGGCGATATGTTCAGAGATTGGGGCTGGAACTCCGGGAGGAGCGCTTTCGGGAGTATTGGGGATAAGGCAGGGGTCAGCCATAACCTCAAGGAAAAGGCCGGCACCAGATTAGCACGGCTGATGGAGATGGAACTCTCCGGAGAAGTGGAGAGGAACAACGGGGATTTTGTGTTAAAGAGAGGCAGATGAAAAAGAAGAGCAGCAAGACATTAATCATTGTAGAATCACCGGCCAAAGCCAAAACCATACAAAAATATCTGGGCAATGGTTACTCTATAGCCGCATCTGTGGGACATCTTATCGATCTGCCCAAATCAAGACTGGCCATCGATATTGAACATGGTTTCCAGCCTGAATATATCACCGTAAGGGGAAAGGCCAAAATACTTAAGAGTCTCCAGGCGGAAGCTAAAAAGGCGGATACCGTTCTATTGGCTTCGGATAATGACCGGGAGGGAGAAGCGATTTCTTTTCATCTCAAGAACGCTTTGCAGCAGAAAAACCCCCGGTTGCCGATAAAACGGATTATCTTCAATGAGATTACGCCTCATGCTATTCGCGAGGCTGTCAGCCATCCATTGGCTATCAATATGGATAAGGTTAATGCCCAGAAGGCGCGTCGCTTGCTGGACCGTATAGTGGGTTATCATCTATCACCGATACTCTGGAAAAAGGTAAAGAATGGCCTTTCCGCCGGTAGAGTGCAGTCAGCGGCTTTAAAGTTGATCTGTGAGCGTGAGACTTCAGTTGAATCTTTTGTGCCCGAAGAATACTGGAGCCTGGAGGCAGAGCTTCAGAAGGGAAAGTCCCTCTTTAAAGCGATGCTCATTGAGTACCAGGGCCGGAAACCGGTGATAAAGAATAAAAGTGAGGTTCTGAAAATATCCGAGAGCCTCAAAGATGCGGTTTTCAAGGTTACAGATGTTGGGTTTACTGAAAAGCGGCTTAAACCCAGGGCGCCCTTTACAACCTCAACCCTGCAGCAAACCGCGGCAACGCGGCTGGGCTTCACTTCCAGGAAAACAATGCGGGTTGCCCAGCAGCTTTATGAGGGCATAGATATCGGTTCCGGAAGGATCGGTCTTATTACCTATATGCGTACCGATTCAACGCGGGTGGCCGGGAGCGCTCTTCAGGAGGTCAGAGATTTTATTCATAAGTCATTTCCTGAAGAGCTTCCGGGAAAAGCTAATTTTTATTCTCCGGGCAAGGGTGCCCAGGATGCTCATGAAGCGATACGGCCAACCTATGTAAACAATACCCCGGAAAGCCTGAAAAGCTATCTAACCAACGAGCAGTACAAGCTCTATGCGGCAATATGGGAGAGGTTTGTCTCTTCACAAATGATCATGGCCATAACCAAAACAGTTAGTGTTGATTTCAAGGTTAGAGAAACATTGTTTCGGGCTAATTCCACCAGTATTAAACAAAAGGGTTATCAACGGGCCCTGCATGTACTGGCCCAGAGAGAGAAGGGGAAGAAATTACCCAGGTTAACCATTGGTGAAGAGGTGACTAACCTCCGTTTCCATCCTGAACAGCACTTCACCTCCGGCCCCTCCCGCTATACTGACGCCAGTATTGTGAAGATCCTGGAGGAAAAGGGTATCGGCAGACCATCAACCTATGCGCCGATCATTTCAGTTTTGCTTGATCGCTACTATGTAGTGAGAAAAAACAGGCAGCTGGTAGCTACTCAACTGGGAAGGATTATCAATAACCTCCTGGTGAAGTCCTTCCCGGATGTGGTTGACGAGAATTTCACCGCCCGGATGGAACGTCGGCTCGATGAGGTTGAGGAAAATAAGCAGGAATGGGTCAGCCTGCTGGAAGATTTCTACGGCGATTTCAAGAAACAGGTTGACTACGTAATGGATACCCTGGAGTCTGTCAAAGGGGTAATGGATGAAGAAACAG
>DRHE01000193.1 GCA_011049745.1 Spirochaetales bacterium
CTTAAAATAAGAACCTGGGGTGGTCTGGCAGTGGGCACGGTGCCCCTGGTTATCAAAAAACCCGCGGATTATCTGGCTAAGAAATTCGGATTTGGTGATGTCATGCTTTTCCTGGTTGAGAAATAGTGAATCCAATAATGGTTTTCTTCAGTTTTGTCTGCCTTTCCGGCAGAAATTATTCTCACGACCGACTCGCTTTCTCGGAAACAGTGACACCAGGCCGGTGTTTTATAATGATAGTGTTTTTTGAAGCCATTTCTTGAAAACAATATCCTGAATCATGTAAGTTCCATTTTTTATAATAATTTCTTTCTTTACAAGACTTGAGAGGGCTTTTGTAACCAAAGATCCGGTTTATAAATTAACAGATTTTAAAGAGTCAGCATTAAAAAGGTTTGCTCCGTTATTCAGTAGGATTAACTTTAAGGTTTTCTTTTAATTAATACTTAAAGTTTCCCATAATACTGTGTATTCCAGACTTCTCTTTTCTATGATTTTATTTTCCAGATCATTTATGATTTCTGGGGAGTATTCTTTGTTCCTCGGTATTTCCCAGAGGTGAAACAGGAAATTCTGGATATACATTGGCTGGTTTTCAAATCTAGATACAATTTCTTCTATTAATTCTATAGGTAGAAAAACATTTTTTCGGCTGAATAGATTCTTAATCCAGGGTATGTAATGCTCTGTTTCTATTTTCCCTAAAGGAAAACTATCTGCCAATTTATAAAATGCACGGCTATTTGAGTTAAACATTTCGGTTATCAAGTGTTTCTGGCTGCCTGAAAAAATATAACAGATATTTGAATGATGCTGGATAAACGAGCGTAATCTTTTTTCAAAACCGTCTTCCGTATAATTGGCAACTTCCTGAAATTCATCAAAAGCAATAACCAATTTACGTTTTTGTGAATACTTTAAAAGAATATTCATAAGTTCTTCCAGTATTATTTTTTCATTAACTGCTGCAAATGATGGTGAGATTGAAGCGGTTCCTGTTACTGAGTCTATACGTAAATCCAGCTTGATTTTGCTTAGCGCTTTGCTAACAGACTTAAGAAGTCTTTCCAGATTTGACTCCAGTTGATTTAAGCCTTGAAAGATTCTGGTGATAAAATCCTTTTCAGAAATCGTTCCATACAACTCGACATGCATAGCTCCGATATTGAGACCCTTTTCCTTGATTTTGCTGAAAACTTGCTGAATTAATGAGCTTTTCCCGAATCTTCTGTGGGAAAATAAGAGTACATTCTGAGACCCTTTTATATATTTGAGCAATTCAGAGAGTTTTTTATTGCGGTTGCAAAAAGACTCCCCGGTAACGTAGTTACTGAATGCAAAAGGATTTTGCATATTTTCCCTCATGGCTTACTCTATTTAGTGTATAAATTATTACACCCTTAATATTACACCCTATAGTGTAAAATATAATGCATACTGTATGTAATGTCAAGTATTGAAACCCGTAACTCATTGTAGATTCTCAGGATATTTGCCGGTACTCTTGAGCAGGTTGCTTTTTCTGGTTGAGAAATAATATTTTGCTCAGCTTCAACCATTATGTCGTCTTAGAAAGGTTGCTAACAAAACAAAGAAGATAAAATATCTCATTTAGTTCGTACCAAATTTATAATTCACGAATGGAGGAAAGTCAAGAAAAAATTCTCGAGTATTTAAGCATTAATTCCTACCACAAATGCCGTAGCCGTTAATAACTTTTTCTGATGGGGAGTCAAGTAATCCTGTCTATCAGCAAGCATGAGCAGCTGAAAGATCGAATTCTGTGCCCTGGCCAGATCAATAGTCAGATTCATTCTACCGGCACTCTTAGCCAGCAACTTTATTTCTTCTATTATATGCTCCTTGAAAGCAGTTGACAGGTTTTCCGCCCTTTGGGCGACAAGCTTACTGATCCCGGCGTTTAAAAATGTCAGATCAATGGCAATTTCAAACTCCCTTGCCAGGGCAATCAGCTTTTCTATTTCTTTTAATGATATCATTAAGGTCTCTTTGTCTGAAAAAGCGGAGTTATTTGAAATTATCTTTTCTATTGACGATTTCAGAGAGATAGCGGCCATGTTTATAATTTCCTCGGGAAGAGGCAGGCTCATACTTCTGGAAATGGAAAGCAAATCTCTATGGTGGTTGAAGATTGAGAGAGCCAGGTCGCCACATTCCTTAAGACAATTTACGGTGAGCTGCTGAATTATGGAAGCTTTAATACTCTGCGGGAGAGTATTCAGTTCTATATAGCGTTTACCTTTTTTTTCCTGATCAAGAGACAACCGTGGCAGCTTGCCCGGCTCAACGAATATGTGGAAGCTGAAGGCTTCACTTCGGCCATTTAGAGAGCTTATAACCCTGATATTACCCGAATGCTCGACACCATTGCCGTTGTCGGGATTCCGGCTGAAAACAAGCTCCTCCTTTTCAAAGAAGCCGTAGTTTTTTAGCCGGCGCTCTTCCAATTTATAGAGTTCAGCAATAATAAACAGAGCGGCCCCATATTCTAAACCTTTACGCATTGGGAAAACATTTTTTTCCACCAGCTCTTTGCCTGAGCCCTGTTCCGCTATATTGCTATGGGCAGAGCCGATACTCTCCAGGAAGCTTTCCACCAGCTCTTTCCCGGTGAAAGGAGAATAGAGCTCGATTGCCCTGGCAGCGTAGGCTAGGTTCTGAATAGTCTCAATGCCGGAAAGATCGGAAAAAAACCAGCCGCAGGAGGTAAACATAAACATGGCATATTTCTGGCCTTCGAGGAGGTTGAAAAATAGGGCTTCACTATTATGATCCTGCTGCTTGATCTTGTCTAAAAACCCGGCTGCGAATTCTTTTCTACTCCTGCGTCCCTCAATTACCTCAATATAATGGTTGCGGAGTGCCAGGGGATCGAAGGAGGAAATGCGCTTCATCTCAAGCGAATAGACTTTTTCAAGCTTTCCTCTTAGCTTATTCAAAGATTCCCTTAATGGTTTACGCCAGCGCTGCTTCCAGCCCTCCTTGCCGCCGTCTGTACAGCCGCAGTCTTTATACCAGCGGCTCACGCCATGGGAACAGCTCCATGAAGTGCCGAGGTTATCTTCACCCCCTTTTAGTCTTACCAGGAAGCGGGGAGGTTGCTCCTCTAAATAAAGGCCGTAGTTTGTAAGCTGGAAATCATCCCTCTTTTCGATTAACCGGATCAGGGCGGCAAGACACATATCGCCAAAGGGTTCATGATGACCGTAAATTTCCCCGTCAGTGGCTATGCTTATCAGATTCTCCACCGGATCACTGCTTTTAAAAGAGCGGATTTGGGTATATAGACTATCAGCGTTGTGGAGATAGTGAGAGAATGAAATGCCTGATGCCAGAGAATGGTTATAAAAAAATACAGCAATCGAGCCTTCAGGCCTGTTGATCTCATAGACCCGGTGAGACGGTATTGGTTTGTCTGCCAGAGCTTTCCAGCTAGTTGATGGTTTTGGCGAGTAGGCCCCCGCCTGCCATGGCGAAAGGATAATGAATTTAACCCCCTCTTTTATAAGCAGGTCAAGAATTGAGTTGTTAACAGCCGCCTCAGGAAGCCACAAGCCCTCGGAACTGCGCCCGAAGTGGAATTCAAAATGTCTAAGACACCAGATGATCTGGGTCCTGGCTTCTTCAGTTGAGCAGAGCGGCAGAATAGAATGATTATAGGACTGGGCTATGGCGTTGCCGTGACCCTTATTGCATTTCAAGCTTTGACGGTCTGCCTCGATGATGCGGCCGTAAACCCCCGGAGAAAAATCTTTAAGCCAGGAAAGCAGGGTAGGGCCGAAATTGAAGGATATGTACTGGTAATTGTTGACAATATCAAGAATTAATCCCCGGTTATCCAATATTCTGGAAAAAGCATTAGCCGCATAACATTCACGGGCAATTCTATGGTTCCAGTTAGAGTAAGGCGCAGCGGATTTCTGGACCGGGATCAGCCCTGTCCAGGGGTCCTCGCGGGGCGGTTGATAGAAGTGACCGTGAATGATGAGTTTATTCCGCATAGTAGGGATTCTTTACTCTTTTAATCTTTTTGTAAAGCTATCCTGACTCTAAAGGGATATAAACGGGTTGACACATTTTTCTCTTTTATCTAGGATATCCTTATGACTGAAGAGCGTCTCCATGCCTTTCCCTTAGAGGAGCTCAGGAACATTGCTGCTGAGGTTGGAGTTGAGATTGCCGGTACTTGCCGGGAAACAATC
>DRHE01000194.1 GCA_011049745.1 Spirochaetales bacterium
GCGTTGACGAGCTGTGGCGCGGACTGCGCGGCGGTGATATTCAAACAGTAGCTACCGACCACTGTCCCTTTGATTTCAAGGGCAAAAAGGATATGAACGGCAAGGACGATTACAAGGTAATTCCCAACGGCGCTCCCGGCATTGAAACCCTGTTGATGCTGCTCCATACCGAAGGTGTGGTAAAGGGGCGGATTACCAGGGAGCGAATGGTGGATGTACTCTCTACGAGTACGGCCCGCATGTTCGGGCTTGCGGAAAAGGGCGAAGTGACCGTTGGCAAGGATGCTGATATCGTGGTCTTTGATCCAAAGCAGAAATTTACCATTACCCAGTCCAGGCTGCACATGAATGTTGACTATACTCCCTGGGAGGGCTGGGAGATGACCGGCATGCCCTCGGTAGTATATTCCCGCGGCAAGAGGGTGGCTGAGTGGGGCGGCGACCAGATGAAGTTTGTCGGTGAAATCGGGAGAGGCAGGTTCGTTAAAAGGGAGCCCTTTGAGGGTTTTTAGGTTAACTGAAGGTTAACCTTCGGTTAATACGGGCGCCGGTATCACTATTGGCGCCTGCATCTTTCTACTCTTGATGAGCTGCCCGAAGGTATATCTGCTAAAGAGGCTTTTTGCCGCCTCATGACTGTCGGCGGATTTCCGGAGCCTTTTTTAGATGGGGATGAGCGCTCTGCAAGAAGATGGCGACAGCTAATAAGATTACACTCACCCTTATAAGATGCCAATTGTTATTGTGACAGAATAATGATGGAACAAGCGTCTCCAATATTTTTAGTTGACGACGATGAAGTAGCCCTGACCTATTATCGCACGGTTCTGGAGTATCACGGCCTGAAGAATCTGCTCTCTTTTCAGGACAGCAGGGAAGTAATGCCGGTACCGGCAGAGAGGGGCAGCGCTCTGATCCTGCTGGATCTGAACATGCCCTGTCTTAGCGGTCAGGAACTTTTAGAGAAGCTGAAGCCGGACTATCCGGATATACCGGTAATCGTTATCACCTCAGAGCCGGGTCATTCCCAGTTCTGTAATTCGATGATGTTTCCCTCCGGATCAGCAGCATAGATGAAGGTCAATACTCCGGCACCGTTAACATTATGCTTAACCACCTTTCCCACCGCACAACCGCCGTGGGATAATACTTCCCTCAGTGCATTTGGTACATCATCAACCTCGAAGGCTATATGACCAAATCCCTGCTGATTCGCCTTTGTTTCATTTCTGTCCTGCGGATTGGAGTATTGGAATATCTCCAGGGTTGGCCCTTCATTGCCAACGCCGGGCAAGCGAAGATGGATGCCAGCTAACTCGGCGTGGGCAACACCAGTTCCCTGTTCCAGCCACCGGCCTGATAGATGGCGCTCCGGCTCCACCCGCTGACAGCCAAAAACCTCTTCGTAGAACTCCGCCAGTTTCTGCCAGTCCCCGGCAATGATATTCGTATGTTTATATTTGGCCTTCATCTTTTTCAACCACTATTTCTGCTAAGAGATGACCTCTTAAGGTTTTTCAGCTCGGACTATGCAGTATTCAAGGAGACCCCTGCAAAATGCCCGGAACACTGCGTAGTTAACAAAAAAACCTGCCCGGGTAGGAATCCAACCTCTTATTTTTATCCCGGCCTTGATGGTTTCTTTTCTTATCTGTTCGCGAAAATAACCAGGAATAGTATATTTACCTTCTTCGCTGATGCTGACATTGATGAAACCGCTCTTTTCCAATTTCTGCTTGAATATCTCTGCGTTGTATACGTTAGCATTGGGGCAGGCCCAGAAATGCTGGGCCGCTCTTACCACAATCTTTTCCAAAAGGGATCTGGGCGGCCTTGTAATGGTAAAATCGGCCAGGGCTATAACCCCTTTGGGCTTGAGGACCCGGAATGCCTCTCGAAAAAAATCTTCTCTGGTGTTGAAATGTTGGGAGCCCTCTATAGCCAGCACGTGGGTGAAGCTGTTCCGCTCAAAGGGAAGCCTGGTTGCTGTGCCGTGATGTATTCTGACCTTCCCTTCCATGCCTGCCTGCTTCACTCTTGCCAGCGCCACCTGCGCCTGGTTCCATAAGATCTCAACGGCGTCTATTTCAGCGCCGAAATGGCGGTGCAGATATACATCCTGGGGCCCCATTCCGCAAGCAACGTCCAAAAGCCTGCTTTGGTCGTTTAATCCTAGTATTTCAGCCATTTTGTGAACCAATGCCTCGGCCGCCTCTATATAGGTATCGGCCTTTTCCCACCAACCGAAGTTCAGGTAGCCGCCATGGTATTCACCGAATTTTTCTGCGCCGATTCCATAGAGACGCTTAACCCCATATGCATGATCAATTTTTACCCAATCCACATCATCCATATTCATTCTCCCTATTTACTTTTTAACAGTGTATCTAAAGAAGACTCTGGTTTGCAATAGGCTGTTTACAGCCCACTGGAATATTATGACATTATTAGTTATAATCTCAGAAAAAGAGTTGAATAAATTTGAAAAGTTGATATAACAGCTATATGACCAAATCCCTGCTGATTCGCCTTTGCAGTTTCCAC